>CAXSES010000102.1:0-9350 GCA_964236225.1 uncultured Acetobacteraceae bacterium | reverse complement strand
TTAATGAGACACCACGGGCGGTGGTGAGATCGTCTTCAACCAGAAGGACACGCATGAGGTTTTCTCCGTTTCCGATACACAGGGGATACCACCATAGCGTGTGCTCATCCATCATTTTCTCATCTTTGCCGTGTATTTTTTGCGAACAGGCCGGCTTCGATGCCGTTAGGCCGTGCAATGGAGCAGATTGTTAACCTAAATGAGAATCAAGTTGTATAATGAGACATTCTGACGTCTTGTCCCGGCTCCGCCAGGCCTCCGATGGGTTGCGCGACATCGCACCCTGCCCGATCGACGGCCGGGTCAGTGCGCTGTCGGGCCTGTGCGTCGACGTCGCCGGCCTTGCCGGTCATGTCTGCGCGGGCGACCGGGTGAGCCTCGCCTCCCGCAGCGGCCAGGATGTCGCCGCAGAGATCATCGGCTTTCGCGCCGGCGTCGCCCGCGCCATGGCGTTCGGTGCGTTGGACGGCATCGGCCCCGGTTGCCGCGCCACCGCTGTGTCCGCCATGCGCGAGGGCGTGTCCGGCGGCGGGCACCTCGCCGTCGACGATTCCTGGCTGGGCCGCGTGATCGACCCGCTCGGGCGTCCGATGGACGGTCTGGGCCGGCCCTCGCAGGGTCTCGCCCAGCGACCGGTGCGCGCATCGCCTCCCGATGCCACGCTGCGCGCGCGCCTCGGCAGGCGCCTGGACGTTGGCGTGCGCGTCATGAACGCCTTCGCCACCTGCCGCACCGGGCAGCGCCTCGGGCTGTTCGCCGGCTCGGGCGTCGGCAAGTCCACCCTGCTGGCGATGCTGGCGCGCAACACCGCCTGCGACGTCGTCGTCCTCGCCCTGGTCGGCGAGCGCGGACGCGAGGTCCGCGAGTTCCTGGAGGACGACCTGGGTCCCGAGGGCCTCGCCCGCTCCGTGGTGGTGGTCGCCACCTCGGACTCCTCGCCGCTGATGCGCCGCGAGGCCGCCTACTCGGCGATGACCGTGGCCGAGCATTTCCGCGACCAGGGCAAGTCCGTGCTGCTGCTGATGGACAGCGTGACCCGCTTCTGCCTGGCGCTGCGCGAGATCGGCCTGTCCGCCGGCGAGCCTCCCGCCACGCGCGGCTACCCGCCCAGCGTGTTCGCCGAGCTGCCTCGCCTGCTGGAACGCGCCGGGCCCGGCCCGCAGCGTGCCAACGGCAGCGCCGGCCAGATCTCGGCGCTGTTCACCGTGCTGGTCGAGGGCGACGACCACAACGAGCCGGTTGCCGACGCCGTGCGCGGCATCCTCGACGGCCACATCGTCATGGACCGCCACATCGGGGAGTCCGGGCGCTACCCGGCGATCGACGTGCTCCGCTCCCTGTCGCGCGCCGTGCCGGGCTGCAACAGCGCCGCCGAGAATGCCCTGACGCGGCGCGCCCGCGCGCTGCTCTCGCTCTATGCCGAGATGGCCGACATGGTTCGCCTCGGCGCCTACAAGCCCGGCGCCGATCCGGCCGTCGACGAGGCGATCGCCCTCGCCCCGCGGATCGAGGCGGTGCTGCGCCAGGATCGCCACGACAGCACCACCCTCGCGGACAGCTTCGCCGCCCTCGCGAGCGCGATGAACGACGCCACATTCCAGGAGACCGCCGATGTCTGACACCCTGCGCACCCTGGTGAAGGTGCGACGCATGGACGTCGATGCCGCCCGGCGCGGCCTCGCAGAGTGCCTCGCGATCGAGGACGAGGCCCGCGCGGCGTCGATCGCCGCGGAGCACGCCATCACCCAGGAATCCTACGCCGCCAGCGCGCTGGCGGCCGACGACGCCGCGGTGGAGGCCTTTGCCGCCTGGCTCCCCGTGGGCCGCCGTCAGCTCGACCGAATGCGCCACGCCGAGACCCTGGCCGCCAACGCCACCGAACGCGCCCGCGCCGTCACCACGCTGGCCCGCGCCGCCGCCGAGGCCGCGCAGGCCCTGCTGGAACGACGCGAGGCGGAGGCGGAGCGCGAGGCACAGCGCAAGGCACAGCTCGAGCTTGACGAGATGGGGCGGCGACGCACCCTGTAGGACAGGCAAGGCCTGGCGCCGCCGCAAGCACGCTCCCGGACCTGCCTTGCTTGAAACGGAGCCGGCCCAGAAGCGGGCCGCCTTGAGGCAGGGGCGGGTCCTCGCGCTTCCAGGCAATGGGCAGAGCCCCGCCTGCCTGTATCAGGCCCGCGTCGGCCTGCGCGCCCGCTCCGGCCGTAGCGGCGCCCCCTCGCGCCGGAACGGCGGCCGCTTCGGCCGCCCGGTCGGCCGCGCCGACACCGCCTGGCCGCCGTCCTCGGCGGGGGTGATCTGCAACTCGGAGCCCTCCGCCGCCGAGACCGCCTCGGCGAACCGCTCCGCCGCCGCGCGCGCCACCTCGAAGCGCGTGTCGTGCTCGAACACCCGGATCGCGCCGATCTCGTTGCGCGTCACCGCCCCCATGCGGCAGATCAGCGGCAGCAGCCATTTCGGGTCCGCACTCTCGCGCCGCCCCACCGCCGCGCGGAACCACACGACGTTGCTGTTCTCCAGCCGCGGCGGACGCGGCCCTGCGGCGATCGGCGCCATCTCGGTCAGCCGCTCCGCCGCAGGAAGGCTCGCCGTGTAGAGCCGCACCGCCGCCACCGCCACCGCCTCGGGCGAATACGCCGCCAGCAGCGCCCGCGCCCGCGCCAGCTCCGCCTCGCCCGCCTCGTCGCGCAGCGCGGCGTTCTCCATCAGCGCCGCCTGGTCCTGGTCGCGGATCGCCTCGATGCCTGGCGGGGCGCTCCACTCGACCGCGATCCTGGCCGCCTGCAGCAACTGCTCCGCCCGCCGCCGCTTCGAGCCCGGCACCAGCAGCACGCTCAGGCCCTTGCGCCCGGCCCGCCCGGTCCGTCCGCTCCTGTGCAGCAACGCCTCCCGGTCGGCCGGCAGATCGGAATGCACGACCAGCCCCAGATCCGGCAGGTCGAGGCCACGCGCCGCGACGTCCGTGGCGACGCACACGCGGGCCCGCCCGCGACGCAGCGAGTCCAGCGCCTCGGTGCGCTCCGCCTGGCTCAGCTCGCCCGACAGCGCCACCGCGGAGAAGCCCCGATCCGCCAGCGCCGCGTGCAGCCGCCGCACCGCCTCGCGCGTGGCGCAGAACACCAACGCCGCAGGCGAATTGACCTGACGCAGGACGTTGACCAGCGTCGCCTCGGTCTCTCCCGGCGCCACCTGCATCAGGCGGTACTCGATGTCCTGGTGCGGCTCGCGCCCGTCGCGCATGTCGAGCCGCTTGGCGTCGCGCTGGTAGCGCCGGGCGAGAGAGACGATCTCCGGCGCGATCGTCGCCGAGAACAGCAGCGTGCGCCGCGCTGGCGGCGTCACGTCGAGCAGCGCCTCCAGTTCCTCGCGGAACCCGAGGTCGAGCATCTCGTCCGCCTCGTCGAGCACCACGACCCGCAGCGCCGACATGTCGAGCTGCCCGCGGCGCAGGTGGTCGCCGAGCCGCCCCGGCGTGCCCACCACGATGTGCGCGCCCGACGCCAGCGCCCGCTGCTCGCGCCGCGCGTCGGTGCCGCCCACGCAGGACACCACCTGCCCGCCCGCCTCGCCGTACAGCCAGGCCAGCTCGCGGTGCACCTGCAACGCCAGCTCGCGCGTGGGTGCCACCACCAGCGCCAGCGGCGCGCCGGGCGGCCCAAGCCGTTCCGTCCCCTCCAGCAGCGTGCCCGACATCGCCAGCCCGTAGGCCACGGTCTTGCCGGAGCCGGTCTGCGCCGAGACCAGCAGGTCGCCGCCGCCCGCGCCCGCCTCCAGGATCGCGGCCTGCACCGGCGTCGGCTCGGTGTAGCTGTGGTCCGCGAGCGCGCGGGCCAGGGCGGGATGGGCGTCGGGAAAGGGCATTGTGGGTCGGCCATGCTGGCGGGGCCGCGCCGGATGGCCCGGCGGCGGGACGGCTCCATAGCCGATACCGCGTCCCGCGGCCACCACGCCCTCCTGGTCCTTGTTGCCCCGCCTTCGCGGCCCTGCGTTGCCCCGCGTTCGCGGCCCCGCGTTCGTTGCGATGCAGCACTTGCGGGCGGGGCCTGCGATCGCGCATCGTCGCATGCATGGCAGACATCACCTCACCGCTCGATCTACTCGGCCTGACCGAGCGCGCCCGCGAGCGTCTCGAGGAGGACCCGTTCGGCAACCCGGTGCTCGCCGTCGCATTGTCGATCGGGCGGGCGATGGACGAGGGCTCGCTCACCTTCGCGATGCTCGAGACCCTGATCCACGAGCTGCGCGACGCCGCCTTCGCCGACCGGGCCACCCGCCTGGGCGCCTATGTCGGCGGCATCGAGCCCGAGCGCACCCAGCTCGGCCTGGAGCAGCTCGCGCAGTCGCTGGTCCGCCCTGACCCGTCCGACAGCCCCGTGCAGTTCGCACAGTTCCGTGACGCGGTGGAGCGCACCCGCTTCTCGGCCGTGTTCACCGCGCACCCCACCTTCGCCCTGCCGCCCGAACTGTTCGCCGAGCTGGCCGAGGCCGCCTCGGGCCGCCCGGCCGCCGAGCCTGCGACCCTGGTCTCGCACCGCCCCGTCCGCCCGACGCTGGAGCAGGAGTTCGCCCAGGCCGTGGCCGCGATCAGCCGCGGGCGCGACGCCATCGACCGTCTCAACGCCCTGCTGCTCGACGCGGCGCGGCCGGTTTGGCGCGACCGCTGGTCCGAGCTGGTGCCGCGTGCCGTGACGCTCGCGAGCTGGGTCGGCTACGACACGGACGGGCGCACCGACATCGGCTGGTGGGACACGCTGCGCCTGCGCCTGCGCATGAAGGCGCTCCAGTTCAGCCGCCTGGAGCGCCAGCTCGTGGCACTTCCCGGCACCGACGCGCTGCGCGAGCGCGCCGCCGAGGCGGCCGACGCCGTGGCCGGCCAGATCGCCGCCTGTCCGACCTGCGCCGACGCGGAGCAGGCCAGCGCCTTCGCGGCCCAGCTCGTCGGCCGGCGCGAGGCCGCCATGACCTCGACCGATGCCCTCGCCGACCTGTTCCGCGCCGCCATCGCCGCCGCCGAGCCCGAGGCGAAGTGCCGGCTTGCGGTGATTCGCGCAGGGTTCGCAAGCCACGGCCTGTCGCTGGCGCACAGCCACGTCCGGCTGAACTCCGCGCAGCTGCACAACGCGATCCGCATGCGTCTTGGCTTCGACGAGCCGCCCGCCGACCCGTCGCGCCGCCGCAAGCTGCTGGCTGACATCAACATCGCGCTCGACAGCGTGGAGACGGTGCCGATCGACTTCGGCGCCATCCTCGCCGAGCAGTCCTCCGCCGTGCGGCTGATGATGACCGTGGCGCAGATCACCAAGCACGTCGACAGCGCCTCGCCGGTGCGCTTCCTGATCGCAGAGACCGAGTCCGGCTACACCCTGCTCGCCGCCCTGTGGCTCGCCCGGCATTTCGGCATCGACAAGCAAATCGAGATCAGCCCGCTGTTCGAGACCGCGGACGCGCTGCAGGGCGGCGCGCGGCTGATCGAGGAGGCGCTGCGCTCGCCGCACTACCGCGCCTACCTGCGCGACACCGGGCGGATGTGCCTCCAGTTCGGCTACAGCGACTCCGGACGCTACGTCGGCCAGCTCGCCGCCACCTACCTGATCGAGCGCCTGCGCCTGCGCGTCGCCGACGCCCTGGTCCGCCACAAGCTCACCGACGTCGAGGTCGTGTTCTTCGACACCCACGGCGAGAGCATCGGCCGCGGCGCCCACCCGAACTCGCTGGCCGACCGGCTGCGCTATCTCGCCCCGGTCTCCACCCGCCAGGCCCTGGCGCGCGCCGGCATCCGCGTGCGCCTGGAGAGCGCGTTCCAGGGCGGTGACGGCTACCTGCTGTTCGGCACGCCCGAGCTGGCCGACGCCACCATCGCCACCATCGCCCGCCACGTGCTGGCCACCCCCGTGCAGGCCGACGACCCGATCTATGCCGACGCTGACTTCGCCGCCGATTTCTTCGCCTCCGTCGGCCTGTCGATGCAGGAGCTGGTGGAGGACCCCGGCTACGCCTCGCTGCTCGGCGCGTTCGGCCCGGCCCTGCTCGACGCCACCGGCTCTCGCCCAAGCGCCCGGCAGAGCGACGGTGCCTCCGGGCCGTCCGTGATCCGCCACCCCCGCGAGCTGCGCGCCATCCCCAACAACGCGATCCTGCAGCAGATCGGCTGGTGCGCGAACACGCTGCAGGGGCTCGGCGCCGCCGCGGCCCGCCAGCCCGAGAGCTTCGTCGAGCTGCGCGAGTCCAGCCCTAGGTTCAACCGCGCGCTGGATTTCGCCCGCCACGCCCTGCTGCACTCCGACCTCGACGTGCTGCGCGCCGTGGTCGACCTGCTCGACCCCGGCTCCTGGCTCGACAACGCGGCGCATTCCCACGACCCCGCCCGGGTGCGCGCGCTCGCCGAGGTCGCCCGCGCCCTGGAGGTGTTCGACCTCTGGGCGCCGGTGCAGGCCATGTTCCGCCGCATCCAGGCCGACCACCTGATGCTGCGCGCGGTCTGGCCCGACGCGCCCACCATGGGCACGCGCGAGATGCTGCTGCATGCGCTGCGCATCGCCGTGATCCAGAACATCTGGCTGCTGGCGGTCCGCGTGCCCGACTTCTCCGCGCGCCACGGCGTGACCCGCCAGGGCCTGATGCAGCGGCTGCTCCGCCTCGACGTGCCCGGCGCGCTGGCGCTGCTCACCGAGGTCTTCCCCGCGGCCCCCAACCCCGCCGAGACCCACGACTACGGCGAGACCCGCGGCGCGCGGGCGGCCGTCTCCTACGACCGGGAGCACAAGACCATCTTCGAGCCGATGGGGCGGCTGTTCGCCCTGGTGCGCGAGATCGGCACCGCGATCACCCACGAGGTGGGGGCGTTCGGCTAGCAGGAAGGCAAGGCTGGGGGGCGAGGCCGCCCCCCAGACCCCGGCCTTCGTTTAGACGGTGATGTCGTTGCAACTACGCTCACTTGATGTAATCTGAGACGTTAACCACTGAGCGGTATTGATACGGTATCGGCGCGAGATCGTGCCTCAAAGGCGAAGAGAATGCGCAATCGCTATAATTTCGAGCTTTTATTTAGACATAGCAATGAACTTGCCTTTAACACGCGCCGGACGCTAAAAAAGCAAATTACAGAAGCGAGAAAAATCTTTACTTTTCTAGACCAACATTTTGAGACATTAAAACAGAAAGATAAGACTTATGCTAACAACGTTAAGCTGGCACTTACGGCTCGGTTTATTAATAATATGTTTGCTGCACTGTTGCTTATTGAACGTGGATTGCTTTTAGACGGATTTAACTCTCTCAGGAGCGGCATAGAAGCCACTGCATTCTATTGGTTAATCTGCAAAGACGAGACGGCTGCGTCATTCTACGATGCCAAGAGAAGCCTACAACCGGTGGAAGTACGAAAGCGCCTTGAGGCGCTTGGAGTTGATATCAGGACTATCCGCGAACTTTACGGTTTGACAAGCACCATTGCTCATGTTGGAAACCCATACGATCAACTTCAAATCAGATGGGGGCAGGGATCGAATGGAGAGCTATTAATTGGTGGAGGCAGCTACCCTGACGTTCAAAAAGCAATGCTTGAGGATATCCTGCGTGCCGTGTTCCGGTTTGTAAAATTTGAAAGTGACTATATTATTCCCGATGTCGATAAATATCCCGAAACAGAACCTGGAACAGGATTGCCGCGCGATCAATCCTAAATTGTGATTTGGAAAGCTTTTGCCAAAACTTCCCACTTCGCCAGCCTACGTGGCTCCTTGCAGTTTCGCCCTGGCGGCGTCCGCCAGAAACCGTGACCGGTTCCGGGTGGTGCGGTCGATCGCCTCCACCACGTCCGCAGGCAGCACGACATTGATCCGCATGGCCCGCGCCGGACGGACGGCCATTTCGATCAGGAATGCGACCGCGTCCCGATCCGCCGGATCGCTCATCACACCATCCAGCCCCGACGGCTCAGGGATCGGCCTACGATCCTCCATGGTGCCTTCGACCTGCAGCGCCAGAGCCTCGACTGCCATGCTGCGAACCTCGTCCAGGCACCTTCCCGCCGTCACGCAGCCCGGGAAATCGGGAAAATCCACTCCGTAGTCGCTGTCCGGCTCCTTGCGGATGAGGGCGATGTAGGCTGTCACGACGTCCTCCCCAGCGTTACCCGCAATCCCCGGTCGCCTGGCAAGCTCCCTAGCAGCAGCACGCCCCCGCGGCACTCGTCGCCGTGTAGGTCGCACCCTTCGTCTCGCGCGGATCGCGCAGCACGTCGCGCGTGCAGTCGAATGCGCCCGCCGCATCCGGCAGCACCGCCACACGCGGTTCCACCAGCTCGAACATCCCCTCGTACGGCGCCGAGCCCAGCAGCCGGAACGTCTTGTCGCACACCGCCACTCGGTCGCCCCTGCGCATCCGGTGCCCGTCATCGTCGAGCACCTCGCGGAACGGCCCACGATAGATCACGGCCTGGTTGCGCTCGACGCAGGGCCCCTGCTTGCCGCGGAACGCCTCCACCGTGACGGAGCGGAACTCGATTCCCTCCACGGTGCGCCAGGGCGCCGCGTCCATCTTCAGCATCCGAATGCCGTGGAAGCCCGCATCCTCGAACGCGCGCAGGAATCCGGTCTCCGTCATCGCCCCCGACACGCAGCCGCTCCACAGCTCCGGGTCGGCCTGCATCGCCGCCGGCACCGCCTCGTCGGCGACGATGTCGCTAATCACCGCGCGCCCGCCGACGCGCAGCACCCGGAATATCTCGGCGAACAGCGCCGCCTTGTCGCCGGGCGCCACCAGGTTGAGCACGCAGTTCGACACCACGACATCAACGCTGCGCTCCGCCACCAGCGGCTGCTCGCGCCGCAGCCGTTCCGCCAGGGCGCCCGCGCGCAGGTAGGCGTCCGCGCCGTCGAGCGGCGATTCGGCCAGGGCCGCGTCGAGCGCGTCGAGGTCCAGCGCCAGGTCCTGGATGCGCCCGCGCCGGAAGCTCACGTTGGCGTAGCCCACCCGCCCGGCCACCACCGGCGCCGCACGCCGCGCCACGTCGAGCATCTCGGCCGTCATGTCGATGCCGATCACCCGTCCGGATGCGCCCACCACCTGGCTGGCGATGAACGCGATCTTGCCGGTGCCGCTGCCGAGGTCGAGCACCACCTCGCCGGGGCACAGGTGCCGGCTCGGGTCGCCGCAGCCGTAGTCGCGCTCGATCACCTCGGCCGGGATCGCCGCCAGGTACCGCGGGTCGTAGTCGACGGGGCAGCACAGCGCCGGCTCGCTGGCGCCCGCCCCGGCGGCGTAGCGGTCGCGAACGGCGGCTTCCGGTGACAGATCGTTCATGCCCTGCGTCCTGCGGTGGCCGTGCTGTGGGCCGGGCACGCCGCGCC
>CAXSES010000101.1:7786-9401 GCA_964236225.1 uncultured Acetobacteraceae bacterium | reverse complement strand
GGTCCAGGGGGGCTCCCCCTGGCGGGGTCCAGGGGCAGAGCCCCTGGCCTTGCTTGCGTTACGCGAAGCTCGCCTGCGTCAGGTCCGACACCCCCTGGAACACGATCCTCGTCCCGTCGGACAGCGACACCTGCGTGCCCCCCGCCACCGCCGTGCGCGACGCGAACGCCGCCGCGTCCGCCCCGTCCCCGTAGGATTTCAGCAGCACGGAGTCCGTGCCGACCTTGAAGTCGGTGATGACGTTGGCGTTGCCCGAGTCGTTGTTGACGAACACGTAGACGCTCGCCCCCCCGCCTCCTGTCATCGTGGCCGCGCCGAGGCCCGCGAACATCACGTCGTTGCCCGCGCCGCCGACGATCTGGGTGGTGCCGAACCCGGAGAAGTAGGTGTTCGACGCGCTCGACCCCGCCCCGCCCAGGGTGACGTTGCCCGCCCCGCCCACCGCCAGCACCTGCCCCGCGCCGACGATGGCGACCACGTTGCCGTCCGCCGCGGTGACAGTGCTGGCGCCGTGGCCGACGGTGATCGTCGCCGCCGCCGGCGCCCCGTAGAACGCCCCGCCGCCGCTGCCGTCGGACAGGGTGCTGCCGCCGCCGTCGACGCCGCCATAGACCAGGGCCGCCCCGGCGCCGCCCTGGAAGCTCGTGCGCCCCGGGCCGCCGACGTACTCCATGGTCCCGCTGCCGCCGACGACGACGCCGCCGTCGCCGTTGCTGCCATAGACGGTCTCGTTGCCGGCGCCGCCGTTGACCGTGCTCGCGAAGCCGCCGCTGATGAAGTAGCTGTTGCCCGCCCTGCTGCCGTAGTCGAGCACGGCGCTGGCGGCGAAGATCGTGTCGCTGCCGCTGCCGCCGTGGATGGTGTCCACGCCGCGCGCGTTGACCAGCGTGTTGCCGCTGCCCAGCATGACCATGTCCTGCGCCTGGGCCTGCGTGGTCACTGTCGCCAGCCCGGTGCCGGTGGTGATCGTGTTGCTGTGGGTGCCGCCCAGCACGCTGCCGCCGATCGACAGGGCGATCTGGTTCTGCCCCGGCCCCTCGCCGCCCAGGATGGTGTCGCCCGCGCCCAGCCCCAGCAGGATGTCGGTGCCGTTGTTGCCGGCGAGCAGCATGTTGCCGGCGCCGCCGTCCGTGAGCGTGGCGTCGTTGGTGCCGTTGAGGATCACGACCTGGTAGCCGCTCGGCGCGGTGAGCGTGCCGCCCTGCGTGGGGTTGGTGACCTGCAGCACGTTGGCCATGCCCGCCGCGGCGGCGGCGACGACGGCGACGCCATCGCTGGAGATGACCAGGTGCGTCATGGCCGACAGCGTGCCGACGAGCTGGCGCACGACCCCCTGGTAGGCGACGGAGTGCTGCGTCAGGTCGAGCGCCGCGGTGGAGGTGACCACTGTGGACTCCGTGGTCGCCGTGGTGCCTGTGCTGCCCGTCGCGGGCTGGGTGCCCGGATACGCGCTCACCGGGGTGCCGGCGCCTGTGTTGACCCCGACGCTGACCGGGGTGCCAGTGCCGGTGCCGGTGGCAAAGGTGTTGGGCGGGCTGGTGCCGCCGGTCGCGGGATCGGTGGGCGCCACCACGCCCACAGAGACCGGCGTGCCGCTCCCGGTCCCGGTCGCCGG
>CAXSES010000101.1:5830-7686 GCA_964236225.1 uncultured Acetobacteraceae bacterium | reverse complement strand
GACCCGCCCGTGCCCGCGCCGCCAGCCGGGGCCACGGCCATGACCCCGATCGCGGTGCCAGAGCCGGTGCTGGTCACGGTGAACGCCTCGTTGGCGTAGCTGCCGGCGAGCTGCACCGTGCCCAGCAGTTGCACGCCGTTGAACAGGCTGAGCACGTCGGTGCCTGCCGCGAAGCTGGCGGTGAGCGCGGCGGCGCCCACGAACAGCGTGTTGCCCGGCTGCAGCCCGCTCAGCACGCCGCCCGGCAGGTAGGAGACGCTGGTCAGGTAGAGCGTGCTGCCGGTGCCGAGCAGCCGGATCGACTGCCCGGCCGAGGTGAGGCCGGCCAGCTCCAGCACCCCGCCCGCCGCCGCCGCCAGGGTGCCAGTGCCGCTCGTGGTGCCGACGTAGAGCGTGCCGCCCTGCGCGGTGATTGCGCCGTTGTTGACCACCCTGCCGTAGAGCCCGAACAGCCCTGCCCCGGACACCGCAGCGCCCGCGTCCACGGTGATCGCGCCCGCGGCCGCGGCGCCCGCCTGGCCGATCTCGACGGAGCCGGCGCCGTTCGCCGCGACCACGTCGGCGCCGTTGCCGAGCGTCAGGCCGGCGAGCCGCACCGTCGCGTTGCCGTCCGCCTCCAGCGTGGCCGCATGCGACGCGCCGCCGAGCGCGGTGATGCCGCCGATCGACACCTGCCCGGTGCCGGACGCGGCCAGCAGGCCGGCGCCCAGAGTGGCCGATTGCGCGTCCAGGCTGCCCATCACGGTGAGCGTCCCGGTGTCCTGCAGCACGCCTGCGGTGAACAGCCCGGCCAGCGTCGCGCTGCCGGACTCGACGAGGCTGGCCGCGGCGCCGCTGCCGGTGAGCAGCACGGGCGACGCGAGCGGGCCGGGCAGCAGCACGGTGGCGGCGCCGCCGGGCGCCAGCGTGGCGATCGCCGCAGTGGTGCTGTCGCTCCAGTTCGACGCCGTGCCCCAGTCCGTGCCGACCGCGCCGCTCCAGGCGAAGATGTCTGTGGCCGAGCTTTGCGGCGTCGCCGGCGGTGCGGGCGGCGCCGGGATGGGCGTGGGCGTCGGGGTGGGCGTGCCGCCCGTGCCGCCGCCATTGCCGCCGCCCGACGTGGGGGTCCCGGTGCCGGAAGGGGGCGCGAGGCTGATCACGGAGCCGCCGCCGCCATCCGCCGCGACCGAGAAGGCGCCCGCGCCGTACTGCCCGGCCAGCACCAGCGTCGCCGCCACCTGCGCGCCCTGCAGCAGGCTCAGCGTGCCATGCGCGGCGTCCGTCTGCGTCCACTGCGCGCCCGACGCCGCGCCCTGCGCGATCGCCACCACGTCGCCGGCCACCAGCCCGCTGACCAGGCCGGTCGGCGCGTCGGCGAACCCAGCCAGCGCCAGCCGCCCCGTGGCGTCGACGAAGCTCACCGCCGCCGCGCCGCCGCCGCCGCCGTCCAGCGCCAGCGTCGCCCCGCTGCCGATCGCCAGCGTGCCGCTGCCGTACACGGTGCCGACCGCGAGCGTGCCGCCCGACGCCGACAGCGTGCCCGCCAGCGCCACCGTGCCGCCCAGGTTCACCGCCCCCCAGCCGGACAGCACCGCCGCGGCGTCCACGGTGAGCACCCCGGCCGCCGCCCCGCCCGCCAGCCCGATCTCCACCGAGCCGCCCGACGCCACCGCCAGGGTGCCGCCCGACAGGGTGGCGCCGGCCGCCTGGATCGTGCCGCCCACCGCCTGCGCCGTGCCGGCGAGGGCGAGCGCCCCGGACAGGCTCACGCCCTCTCCCGCCCCGACGGAGAGCGTGCCGGCGGCCACGCTCGCCACGCCGGCGGCGAGGCTGCCGCCCGCCAGCGACAGCCGCCCCGCCACGCTGCTCCCGCCTGA
>CAXSES010000101.1:4302-5730 GCA_964236225.1 uncultured Acetobacteraceae bacterium | reverse complement strand
CCCGCCTGATACAAGCGTGCCCACCGCGAGCGCGCCCACGCTGATCGATCCTCCCAGCGCGACGTTGCCCTGCACCAGAAGCGAGCGCGCCGCGCCCGGGCCGGCCACCGCGAGCGTCGCCGTGGCCGCCGGCCCGTCGATCTCGACCGCGTTGGCCGCGCCGGGCGTGCTGCCGGCCGCATGGCCGGTGGTGACGTCGAGCCAGCCCGCCGGGCTGCCCCACGCGCCGCCCGACCCAATCCAGACGTAGGAATCGCTGGCCCCGTCCGTGCTCGGCGGCGTGCCGCCGGTGCCGCCAGTCCCGTTGCCGCCGCCGCCGGTCCCGCTCCCGCCGCCGTTCCCGCCGCCGCCGGTGCCCGTGCCCAGAGAGGTCAGCACGATCGCCGTGCCGTTGACGCCGGAGCGCACGGTGGAGAACTCGTAGCCGGAGAAGTCGCCGTCCAGCAGCAGCGTCGCCGCCACCTGCCCGCTGTACAGCAGGGTCAGCGTGCCGGCGCCGGTCGCGGAGGCGACGTAGCGCGTCGAGGTGATGGTGTCGTTGGGCAGCACGATCTGGTCGCCCATCGCGAAGCCGGTGATGGTGCCCGCCGGCAGCGTCTGCTCGTCGAGCAGCGACAGCGTGGTGCTGGTGCCGGTCATGTCCAGCCTGATGCCCGCCGCCACCGGCCCGTCCAGCATCGCAGTGGCGAAGCTCGTCACCGCCAGGGTGCCTGTGCCGCTGATCGCGCCCAGCGTCAGGGTGCCGCCGGCGGCGATCAGGCTGCCGTTGTCGATGATCGAGCCGGTGGACTGCACCGCGCCGTTGCCCTGCAGGTACGAGCCGGGGTCGATCCGCACCACGCCGGCCGTCGCCAGCCCGAGCGTGCCGATCTCGATCGAGGAGATCGTGTCCACGCTCACCGAGGACCCGCTGCCGCCGCCCATCACCAGGTCGTCCGCGAAGACCGCCGCGCTCTCCGAGGCCGACAGCCCAGTGGTCGGCAGCCCGACCCCGCTCTGCCCGTTGCCGAGCGTCAGCAGGCCCGCGACCGCCAGGGTGGCGCCGGCGCCGCTCACCACGATGCTGCCGTTCACCACGCTCAGCGCGGCGCCGCCGAGCGACGCGCCGGCCGCGACGTGGAGGCTCGACGGCGCGGCGCTGGTGCCCAGAGTGGTGCTCGCCGCCACCACGCTGCCGGTCAGCGCCACGTCGCCGACCAGGCCCAGGCTCGCCACCTGCCCGACGCCGCTCACCACGACGTAGGAACCCTGCCCGCCGGTGATCGTCGCGGCGTCGCCGGACCCGGGCGCCGCCGCCGCGGGGGCGCCCGCCTGCGTCCAGTTGGCGGCGGCGGAGAAGCTGCCATTGCCGCCGAACCAGCCGTAGCTCGCGGCGGTCGACGCGCTGCCCCCGACCGTCGCCGTGCCGCCCGTGCCTGTGCCGCCGGT
>CAXSES010000101.1:3021-4202 GCA_964236225.1 uncultured Acetobacteraceae bacterium | reverse complement strand
GCCGCCCGCGTCCATGCCGCCCGCGTCCATGCCGATCGAGAGCGCCGCGCCGGCGCCGCCCTCCAGGTCGAGCGTCGCGCCCGCCGCCACCAGCAGCGCGCCGCCGCCGCTCACCGCGCCGAGGCTCAGCACGCCGCCGCTCGCCAGGATCGTGCCCGCATCCACGATCGCGCCGCCCGCCGCCACGGTGCCCGCGCCGGACAGCAGCGCGCCAGGATCGACCACCACGGCGCCCGCCACCGCATGGCCGCCGGCGCCGATCTCCAGGCGGCCGCTGCCGTCGATCGCCACCGTGTCGGTCACGCCCGCAGAGAGCTGCAACCCCGCCAGCAACGCGCCTGCGCCGTCGCCGACGTTGAGCCGGGCGTAGGGCTGCGCCGCGCCGCGCCCGCCCAGCGTCAGGGTGCCGCCCACGGAGAGCTGCGAGCTGCTCGCCAGCAGCAGCGCGCCGTCCAGCACCGCCGCCGCCCCCGCCACGCTCATCGAGGCGCCGGAGTTGAGCGTGATCCCCCCCACGGCCGACGCGCCGCCGATCGCCAGCACCCCGAACGCATAGCTGCCGTTCAGCACGCTGCTGTTGAGGAACAGCGCGGAGGCCGCCTGACCCGGGCCGTAGATCTGCTGCACGGACGCCCCGGACGGGCCGTTCACGGTGACGGTGTCGCCCGCGCCGGGCACGGCCGCGCCGGACACCCCGGTGGACGTGTCGCGCCAGTCGGCGGCGTTGCCCCACGAGCCGCCGGTCGATGTCGTCCAGGTATAGGCGTCGCTGGTCATCTGCCCACCACAACCGCAGAGCGTCTCACGCTGCCGTGAAGCTGACCTACACCCGCCCGGGAGCATTAGGAAAGCTAAATTGCTCTTTTTCGATGATATCCTGTCGCGTTCTGCAACCTTCAGGACTCTGAGTACACGCTTATGCTCGTGGAGTTCTGTCCTTCACCATCAGCACAGCCAGGGGTTTAGGAACCCTTTCACCGTCGGGTCGGTCACGGCGACGTGACCCGATGGCGACCGCACCGGCCGGGTGTCGCGGGCCGGATCACGGGCAAACGGTGCTTTCCCGTCGCGTGTCCTGGCGCGTGTCCTGCCGTGGGCAAGCTGCTCCGCGCGCCCGACGGCCTTGAGACTTCGCCGCTCAGGGCTCACCTTGCCGGCACCGGGGCAGGGCGGGCGAGTCC
>CAXSES010000101.1:0-2921 GCA_964236225.1 uncultured Acetobacteraceae bacterium | reverse complement strand
GCCAAGGAGACCGCCGATGCCGTCCAGCGACCTCGCCATCCCAGCGATGCGCGGCCATGCCCTCCTGGCCGGCTACCGCACGGTGCGCGCCCTGTCCGACCGCATCGCCGGCGCGCTGACGCCCGAGGACCAGGTCGTGCAGTCCATGCCCGATGCCAGCCCCGCCAAGTGGCACCGCGCGCACACCACCTGGTTCTTCGAGCAGTTCGTGCTCGCCCCCAATATCGCGGGCTACGCTGTGTTCGACCCCGAGTTCTCGTTCCTGTTCAACTCCTACTACGAGGCGGTCGGCGCGCGTCATCCCCGGGTGCTGCGCGGCCTGCTCACCCGTCCCGGCGCGGAACGGGTCGCCGCCTTCCGCGCCCACGTCGACGCGGCGATGGCCGACCTGCTCGCCGCCCGCCCCGATCCTGGCCCCGGCCTGGAGGCGCTGGTCGCCCTCGGCCTGCACCACGAGCAGCAGCACCAGGAGCTGCTGCTCACCGACATGATGCACGCCTTTTCCTGTTCCGCGCTCACCCCCGCCGTGCTGCCCGGCTGGGTCGAGCCCACCGGGACGCCAGGGCCGACCCGCTTCGTCGAGCGCGCGGCCGGTCTCGCCGGGATCGGCCACGCCCTGGCCGACGACAGCCTCGCTGGCTTCGCCTTCGACAACGAATCCCCCCGCCACCAGGTCCTGCTGCAGCCGCACGCCCTCGCCGACCGCCTGGTGCGCAACGCCGAGTGGCTCGCCTTTGTCGAGGACGGCGGCTACCGGCGCGTCGGGCTGTGGATGGCCGATGGCTGGAGCCGCGCCCAGGACGAGGGCTGGGCCGCTCCGCTGCACTGGCGCCAGCGCGACGGCGCCTGGACGCAGATGGGCCTGGGCGGCCTGGCCCCCCTCGACCCGGACGCGCCGGTGCGCCACGTCTCCTGGTACGAGGCCGACGCCTACGCCCGCTGGGCCGGCGCCCGCCTGCCGACGGAGGCGGAGCTGGAGACCGCGCCCGGCCTGCCCGAGCTGTTCGGCCATGTCTGGCAGTGGACCAACAGCGCCTATCTCGCCTACCCCGGCTTCCGCCCGCCGGAGGGCGCGATCGGCGAGTACAACGGCAAGTTCATGATCGGCCAGATGGTGCTGCGCGGCGGCTCGTTCGCCACCTCGCCCGGGCACAGCCGCGCCTCCTACCGCAACTTCTTCCACCCCGAGAAACGCTGGCAGGTCACCGGCCTGCGCCTGGCGCGCGACCTCTGACGTGCCAGGCCACGAGGGCGCCGCCTCGCGCGTGAGCGCCACCGATCCCGCCCGCCCGCCCGGCGACGAATTCGCCGGCCCGAATGGCGGCGATCCCGTCAGCCCGGCCGGCGGCAATCCCACCCACCTGGCCGGCGACGATCCCGCCCGCCCGGCAGGCGGCGATCCCGCCCACCCGGCGAGTGGCGATCCCGACGGCCGGGCGAGTGGCGGTCCCGCGGGCCAGGCCGGGCCGTCGCCCATGATCGACCCCGCCGTGCTGGCCGACGCCCTCGCCGGCCTGAGCGCCCCGCGCAAGACGCTGCCCGCCAAGCTGTTCTACGACCAGGAGGGCTGCCGGCTGTTCGGCCTGATCACAGGGCTGCCCGAGTACTACGTCACCCGCACGGAGCGCGCGCTGCTGGACGTCGTCGCCCCGGAGGTGGCCGCCGGCGTCGCCCCGGACGCCGTGCTGGTGGAGTACGGCGCCAGCGACGAGGCCAAGGCCCTGCTGCTGCTCGACGCCACGGACCGGTTCTCCGCCTACGTGCCGATCGACGTCGCCGGCCCCGAGCTGGCGCTGCTCGCCGCGCGCCTGCATGTCTCCCACCCGCGCCTCGACGTCCGCCCCGTCACTGCGGATTTCCTGGCGCCGCTCGCCCTGCCCGACGCCCTGGGACAGCGCCCCCGCCTCGGCTTCTTCCCCGGCTCCACGATCGGCAACCTCGACCCCGACGCCGCCCGCGCCTTCCTGCGCCAGGTGCGCGCCACGCTCGGCGCCGGCGCCCGCTTCCTGGTCGGCGCCGACCTGCGCAAGGACCCGGCGGTGCTGGTCCCCGCCTACGACGACGCCCAGGGCGTGACCGCCGCCTTCAACCGCAACATCCTGCACCGCCTCAACCGCGAGGCAGGCGCCGATTTCGACCCGCAGGCCTTCGCTCACCGCGCCCTGTGGAACGACGGCCTCGGCCGCATCGAGATGCACCTCGTCAGCCTGCGTCCCCAGGAGGTCCGCCTCGGCGACCGGCGCATCCGCTTCGAGGCAGGCGAGACCATCCACACGGAGAACAGCTACAAGCACACCGTCGCGGGCCTGCGCGCGCTGGCCGCGGAGGCCGGCTGGACGGTGCTGCGCGTCTGGACCGACCCCGCAGCGATGTTCTCGATCCACCTGCTGGGCGAGAGCACGCAACACCAGGAGCTGCCCGAATGACCCATCGCCCGCCCCGCCGCGCCACCCCGCCCCGCACGCCGAGGCCGCGCCAGACGCGCCCGCGTGCCGCCCTGCGGCCGGCTCCCTCGCCAGGGGCCGCCCTGCTCGCCGCGGCGCTGCTTGTCGCCCCCCTCCTTGTCGCCCCCCTGCCGGCGCGGGCGCAGACGGCCGTGGCCCCGTCCACGCCGCCGGCCGCCTCCGGCGCCGCCACGCCCCCCGACATCGTCAAGCCGCGCACCGCCGGCCCGGGCGACGGCTCCGCCGGCGTCATCCGCCCCGGCCCGTCCGGCGACGCCGACATCCACGTGCCGCCCCCGTCCGGCAGCTCGTTCCCCACCCCCGTGATCAAGCCGCAGACCCTGCAGGGCGGCACGCCCGTGGTGCCGAAGTAGCGGCCCTGCCGCGCGCCCGTGATACCGGTGGCCTTAGTTCTGGCCTGTCAGACAAGCAAGGCCAGGGGCTCTGCCCCTGGACCCCGCCAAAGGCAGGGCCCTT
>CAXSES010000100.1:0-9415 GCA_964236225.1 uncultured Acetobacteraceae bacterium | reverse complement strand
ACGCCGCCTCGAACAGCCCCTGCCCCACGAACCCGCCCTCGCACGCCCCGCCCGGGCACGCGAACAGCCCGCCGCCGGTGTGCGTGACGTACTGGTTGAGCATGTCGAGCTTCGACATCTGCTCGAACACCGGGATGAACGCCTCGCGTGGGTCGCGCTGGTAGCAGACGAACAGCAGCCCGGCGTCGTATTCCAGCCCCTGCCGCCACGGCGGCCAGCGCTCGGCCACCATGCTGATGCCGTCGTTGTAGGAGTAGCCGCGGCGCAGCATGTCGGCGCCGTTGTTGGCCGCTGCCGAGGCGAGCCGGACATGCGCGGAATCCGGGATCACCAGGTTGCCGTCCGCGTCCACCGCATCGAGGTCGAGCGGATCGAACTCGCTCGTGGCCCCGAGCGGGGCGCCGGAAACCTTATGGCGGCCGATCACCTGCTCCTGGAACTCGACCTCGGTGCCATCCCAGTGCTCCAGCGCGATGCGGATGCGCCGCACCACCAGGTAGCTGCCGTCGCGCATCCAGGCCGGGCCATCCTCGCCCACCCACACCGCGTCCTTCGTGGCGGGCTGCACGGTGCCGCCGACGCTCTCCAGGGGACGCTTCGACAGCGGGTTCTGCGTGCCGTCGCGGAAGCCCATCAGGTTGCGCGGGGTGTCGTCGGCGGCGAAGTTCGAGGAGAAGCCGGTCTGCACCCAGCGCAGCGACGCCACGCCGTCGGCCATGCGGGCGAGCTGGCGCACGGCGTGGAACGCGACCTGCGGGTCGTCGGCGCAGGCCTGCACGGACAGGTCGCCGCCGGTGCGCCCCTCCTGCAACTGGTCGCCGTTGAAGCGCGGCAGGTCGACCAGCGCCTCCGGCCGCCGCGACGCCAGGCCGTAGCGGTCGTGCCCGTCGCGCTCGAACAGGCCGGGGCCGAAGCCGAAGGTCACGCTGAGCCGGGAAGGCGCGAGCCCGGCCGCCTCGCCGCTGTCCGTGGCGGGCCTGGAGAGGTCGGGCTCCGGCGGGCGGGCGGCCTCGCCACGCGCCATGCGCTCCGCAGCCAGGGTCCAGCGCGCCAGCAGCGCCACAATTTCGGCCTGCCTCGTGGCGACGAGATCGAAGGCGGCGAAGTAGGTGTGGCTCTGCAGCGGCGTCAGGATGCCCGCCTGCCGGGCGCCCCGGAACGGCACGCTTTCCTCGCGCCCCGGACCCTGGCTGGCGGCGGTGACGCCCTTCGCGGCAGCGTCGGCCGGAGACGACGCATCGCCCGCCGGCGCGGCCCTGGCCACGCCCGCGAGGCCTGCAGCCAGGCCGCCGGCCAGGAACCCGCGACGCGACGCGAACGGGCAGCCGGTCACGGCAATTCTTTCTCGAAGAGCCGCGTCATCGCTACTTCCGCGCCTGCACGAGCGTGTTCATGTCATCCTGCACGAAATACAGCCCCTCGCCGTCGAGCATCATCGCCATGCCGAACAGGTCGCCGCTGCCGGGCGGCTGCTGCGCGCGGTCGGTGTCGAGCCAGCGTGCGCAGAGCTGACGCCCGTCGGCAGGATCGACCTCGACCACCTGGCCGTTGAGGCCGTTCGCCACCAGCAGGTGGCCGTTGGGCGCCGTCACCAGCGCCAGCGGGCGCCTGATGAAGCCGTCGCGCGTGATCTCGCGCCCGGTGCCCGCGCTGGTCATGCGGGTGCTGGCCTCGGGGATCGCCACCACGCGGTTGCCGATCGCGTCGGAGACGAACAAGGTGTCGTCCGCGCCCATCGCAAGGCCGGTCGGCCCGATCACGAACGCCGCCTTGTCCGCCTGCTCGCCGAATCCATCGGCAACCACGGTCTGGCTGATCGCGACCGGGGGCTTGCCCGCCGGGATGTCCAGCTCGATGCGCAGCACGGTGGCGCGGTTCACCACGTCCTGGCCGGGCGCCTCGACTCCGAAGCCGGTCATGCTGACGAACAGGGAGGCGTGCTCGCCGCGATCCACCACCGCCATGTTGCCCCAGGGGCCGTTGATCGCCGGACCCGCGATCACGTCGGCGAGCTGGCCCTGGCTGTCGAGCACCATCAGGCAGCCGTCCTTCTTCGTCGCCGTGGTGCCGTCGTCGCTGGGCAGGCTGCCGACGATGCTCCACCCCGAGCGCAGCACAGCGAAGGCCGTGGTCAGGCCCACGCCGCCCGGGCAGGATGGCAGGTGGCGCGGCAGCGAGGCGAACACTGACAGCTTCTTCGTCGCCGGCTCGTAGGCCACGATCGTTGTGCCGAGGCCCTGCAGGTTGTTGCTGTCGTTGAAGTTGGTCACCAGCACGTCGCCCTCGTGCAGCCGCCCGCTCGTCACCGGCGAGACCACCACGGCGTAGGGGTTCTGGTCGCCGTTGCGCGGCACTGTGGAGGTCAGCGTGGACTGGCGCCGGATGTGCGCCAGCCAGCCCTGCCCCGCGTCGGGCTTCTGGTCGGCGCACGCGGGCGGCGCGCACAGTGCGGCCCCGAAGCCGAGCGCCAGAAGGCCGCGCGAAAGGCTGGTCAGGGCGTGGCGGGTCATCGCGTAGGACCTCCGAACCGGGCGGGCCGCTTCGGGCGCCGCCAGGGTGTGATTGCGAGTGAGTTGCATCTAGTCCGACTGGCGTCGGCAATCAAGAACCGTTCGCAATGGTCAAGGCCACGAACATCCTGCGCGGTGCCAGCCTGTTGCCGGGCCGACAAGTCAGGCAAGGTCGAGGCTCTGCCTCATCCGCCACGGGCGAGCCGCCCCTGGACCTGCCTCTCTTCAGTAAGGCCGGTTCAGGGCGGCTCGCCCCCGCCCTGAAGCAGAGGCGGGTCTGGGCAGAGCCAAGCCTTGCTGGCTGCCTGACCGCCCTGCCGCCGTTTCCAACACCCGCCTTGTACCCGGAGCGCCGATGGTCCGATACCTCAATCCTCGCACTGGCGAGACCTTCCCGCTCGGCTCCCCGATCTGGCGCGCCCCGGATGGCGGCCCCCTGCTCCTGACCGAGATCACGCCGGCGCCGGACGCAATGCCGGGCCGAGGAGAGGACCGGGAGCGTGGCGTGTGGCGCTGGCGGGCGGCGCTGCCCCCGCTCGTCGGGCCGCCGATCACGCTTGGCGAGGGCGACACGCCGCTGCTGGCGCACCGATTCGGCGGCGCCACGGTCTGGATCAAGGGCGAGTGGGCCAATCCCACCGGCTCGTTCAAGGACCGCGGCGCCGCGGTGATGCTGTCGCTGCTGCGCGACGCGGGCGTGCGCGACGTGCTGGAGGACAGCTCGGGCAACGGCGGCGCCGCGGTGGCCGCCTATGCCGCGGCAGGCGGGATGGCGGCCACGATCCTTGCGCCCGAGGGCACCAGCCCCGCCAAGACCCTGCAGGCACGGGCGTGCGGCGCCACGGTGGAGCTGATCCCCGGCGACCGGCAGGCCACGTCAGACGCGGCGCTCGCCCGGTCGTCATCCAGTTCGGGGCAGATGTTCTACGCCAGCCACGCCTGGCATCCGTTCTTCCTGCACGGCACCAAGACCCTGGCCTACGAGCTGGTCGAGCAGCTCGGGCGGGCGCCGGACCACGTCGTGATGCCCTGCGGCGGCGGCAGCCTGGTGCTGGGCTGCGCGATCGCGTTCGCCGAGATGCGCCGCGCCGGGCTGATCGCCGCCCTGCCCCGGCTCTGGGCCGCGCAGCCGGCCGCCTGTGCGCCAATCGCGCGCGCCCTGGCGCGTAAATCCCTGCCCCCCGGCGACGCCACGGCGCAGGCCGACGACCCGGCGGTGCGCGCGACGATCGCCGAGGGCACCGCGATCGCGCGGCCGGTGCGCGAAGTGGAGGTGGTCGCGGCGCTGCGGGCGCACGGCGGCGGGGCGGTGATCCTGGAGGAGCCGGAGATCGCATCGGCGACGCTGGCCCTGGCGCGCCAGGGCATCCTGGTGGAGCCGACCTGCGCGCAGGCGACAGCGGCGCTGGAGCGGTTGCTGGCCGGTGGCGCGATCGGGCGGGCACAGACCACCGTGGTCGTGCTGACCGGCAGCGGCCTCAAGGCGGCGACCGCTCTCGAGCGGCTGCTGGCGGTCTAGCGGCAATATCGGACGCCGTGGGCGGGTGAAGGCCAGGGCTCTGCCCTGGACCCGCTGGGGGCAGCGCCCCCAGACCCGCATCCCTTGGGCCGGCTGCACGCCACGACAGGTCGTGCGCCGGCCCAAATGTTGGTCTCCGAAGGCGAGCCTTCGGCGGAGTTTGAGGCGGAGCCTCGACCTTGTTCCCCGCCGCTCAGGCGGTCTTGTCGCCGCCCGTCCCCAGCGCCGCCTGCGCCGCCGCGAGCCGCGCCACCGGCACGCGGTATGGGCTGCACGAGACGTAGTCGAGCCCGACCGACTCGCAGAACGTGATGGAGGCCGGGTCGCCGCCGTGCTCGCCGCAGATGCCCATCTTGAGCCCCGGCCTGGTCTGGCGCCCCTTCTCGGCGGCCAGGCGCACCAGCGCGCCGACGCCGTCGATGTCGATCGAGACGAACGGGTCCTTCGGCAGGATGCCGGCCTCGACGTAGTGCGGCAGGAACTTGCCGGCGTCGTCGCGCGATAGGCCGAAGACCGTCTGCGTCAGGTCGTTGGTGCCGAACGAGAAGAAGTCGGCGGCCTCGGCGATGCGGTCCGCCGTGAGCGCCGCGCGCGGCAGCTCGATCATGGTGCCGACGAGGTACTCGATGGAGGTGCCGTCCGCCTCGAACACCGCCTTGGCCGCGCGGTCCACCTGGGCACGGGTGATGTCCAGCTCGCGCTTCGTGCCGATTAGCGGGATCATGATCTCCGGCACCACCGGCGATCCCGTCTCGCGGCCGATGGCCAGCGCCGCCTCGAAGATGGCGCGCGCCTGCATCTCGTAGATCTCGGGGTAGGTGATGCCGAGGCGGCAGCCGCGGTGTCCGAGCATCGGGTTGGCCTCGCTCAGCTCGGCCGCGCGGCGGCGCACGGTCTCCACGTCCTGGCTCAGACCCTCGGCCGCGTCGGCCAGCTCCGCGTCGCTGTGCGGCAGGAACTCGTGCAGCGGCGGGTCGAGCAGGCGGATCGTCACCGGCAGGCCCGCCATGATGCGGAACAGCTCGACGAAATCCTGGCGCTGGAACGGCAGCAGCTTGTCCAACGCGATGCGCCGGCCCGACTCGTCGTCGGCCATGATCATCTGGCGCACGATGTTGATGCGCTCCGGCGCGAAGAACATGTGCTCGGTGCGGCACAGGCCAATGCCCTCCGCGCCGAACCTGCGCGCCGTCTCTGCGTCGAGCGGCGTCTCCGCGTTGGTGCGGACCTTGAGGCGGCGCACGCCGTCCGCCCAGGCCATCAAGGTCGCGAAATCCTCGCTCAGGTCGGGCTCGATCATCGCGACCGAGCCCGCGAACACCTCGCCGGTGGCGCCGTCAAGCGTGATGGTCTCGCCGGCGCGGATGGTGGCGCCGCCCGAGGACAGGGTCTGCGCGTTGTAGTCCACGCGCACGCCGCCGGCGCCGGCCACGCACGGCCGCCCCATGCCGCGCGCCACCACGGCGGCGTGGCTGGTCATGCCGCCGCGGGTGGTCAGGATGCCGCGCGCCGCGTGCATGCCGTGGATGTCCTCGGGGCTGGTCTCGATGCGCACGAGCACGACGCTCTCGCCCTTGCCGGCGCGCATCTCCGCCTCGTCGGCGCTGAACACCACGGTGCCGGACGCGGCCCCCGGGCTCGCCGGCAGGCCCTTGGAGAACAGTGTGCGCTTGGCCTTCGGGTCCAGCGTGGGATGCAGGAGCTGGTCGAGCGCCTGCGGGTTGACGCGGCGCACCGCCTCCTCGCGGGTGATCAGGCCCTCGTTGGCCATCTCGACGGCGATGCGCAGGCTGGCGGCCACAGTGCGCTTCCCGCTGCGGGTTTGCAGCATGTACAGCGTGTTCTGCTGCACGGTGAACTCGATGTCCTGCATGTCGCTGTAGTGCCGCTCCAGAGTCTCGCGCACCCTCACCAGCTCGGCGTAGGCCTGCGGCAGCGCGGCCTCCATGCTGACCTCGCCGGGCTTGGAGCGGGCGTCGGACAGCGGCTGCGGCGTGCGGATGCCCGCGACCACGTCCTCGCCCTGCGCGTTGACCAGAAACTCGCCGTAGAAGATGTTCTCCCCCGTCGACGGATCGCGGGTAAAACAGACGCCGGTGGCGCAGTCGGCGCCCATGTTGCCGAACACCATGGCCTGCACGTTGACCGCGGTGCCCCAGTCGGCGGGGATGTCGTGCAGCCGGCGGTAGGTGTTGGCGCGCGGGTTCATCCAGGAGCCGAACACCGCGCCGATCGCGCCCCAGAGCTGGTCGCGCGGGTCCATTGGGAACGGCTGGCCGGTCTCGTGGCGCACCATGGCCTTGTACTCGTCGACCACGGCCTGCCACTGCGCGGGCGAGAGTGCCGTGTCCTCGACCACGTCGGCGTCGATCTTGGCAGTCTCGATGATCTCCTCGAAACGGTGGTGGTCCACGCCGAGCACCACCGAGCCGTACATCTGGATGAAGCGGCGGTAGCTGTCCCAGGCGAAGCGCGCGTCGCCCGAGGAGGCGACCAGGCCCGCCACCGTGTCGTCGTTCAACCCGAGGTTGAGCACGGTGTCCATCATGCCCGGCATCGACACGCGCGCGCCGGAGCGCACCGACACCAGGAGCGGCCGCTTCCGGTCGCCGAAGCGCAGGCCGACCGCCTCCTCGATGCGGGCCAGCGCGGTCTGGAGCTGCGCGTCGAGGTCGCCGGGGTAGTGGCGGTCGTTGTTGTAGAACTCGGTGCACAGCGCGGTGGTGATGGTGAAGCCGGGCGGCACGGGCAGGCCGATGCTGGCCATCTCCGCGAGGTTTGCCCCCTTGCCGCCGAGCAGGTTGCGCATGTCGGCGCGACCCTCGTTGTGGCCGGCGCCGAAGCTGTACACCCACTGGGTCATGCTGGTCTGGTCCTCATCAGGCTGTGCGCCGCGCAGGGCGGGGCGGGGGCAGCGTCGTGTGTGCCGCAGGCGAGGCGGCCGGGATCAGCCCTCGATCGCGGAGAAATCCGCGACACGGTTCATCGTGTCGCGCAGCCGGGCGAGCAGACGCAGCCGGTTCTGCCGCAGCGCCGGGTCGGGAGCGTTGACCGTGACCTCGGCGAAGAATGCGTCAAGCGGCGGGCGCAACGCCGCCATGGCCGCCATGGCGTCGGCGAATCGCTCCGCGGCTAGGGCGTGGTCGATTGCCCCCGCCGCCTCGCCGAGCGACTCCGCCAGCGCGACCTCCTCCGGCTGCACCAGGCGGGCGGGCTCGGGCGGGCCGACATGGGGACCGTCGCGCCTGTCCTCGATGCGCAGGATGTTCGCCGCGCGACGGTAGGCGGCGAGGAGGTCTGTCCCGTCGGTCGTGCCGAGCAGGCCGGCCACGGCATCGGTGCGGGCAAGGACGCGGATGATGTCGTCGTCACGGCCCGCGCGAAGCACGGCAGTCGCCACATCGTGGCGCTCGCCCTCCGCGCGAAGCTGCACGCGAAGGCGGTCGAGCAGGAAATCAAGCGCCTCATGGACCACGTAGGGTGTGAACGCGGTATCGCCCTCCGGGCTCTCGCGGTCCTCCAGGCTGAAGCCTTCTGCTTCCATCTGACCGCCCAGTGCGTCCCGAGAGTCTTCGGGCTGGTGGCTCGAAATCTCAAGGGCCGACAGGCGTTCCGCCTCCAGCAGGATCGGGCCGAGCGGCAGCCGCAACCGGTTCTCCCGAAGGATGCGGATCACGCCCAGACCGGCTCGGCGAAGCGCGAACGGGTCGCCGGAGCCGGTCGGCTTCTCGCCGATGGCGAAGAACGCCACGAGCTGGTCCAGCTTGTCGGCCAGCGCCACCGCGACGGCCACCGGCTCGCGCGGCACGGCGTCGCCTGGCCCCTTCGGCAAATAGTGGTCGCGCACGCCGTCGGCCACGCGCGCGTCCTCGCCGTCGTGGCGGGCGTAATACCCGCCCATCACGCCCTGAAGCTCAGGGAACTCGCCGACCATGCCGGTCGTGAGGTCCGCCTTGCACAGGCGCGCCGCGCGTTCCGCCCGTTGGCGCGCCACCAGCACGACGCTCGCCTTCTGCCCGGCCATCAGCGCGTTTGAGACCGCGCGCGCCAGCGCCACGATGCGCTCCACCCGCGCGCCCTGGCTGCCCAGCCTTGCATGGAAGGTGACGCCGTCGAGCGCCGCCACCCGATCCTCCAGCCGCACCCTGCGGTCCGCGTCCCAGAAATGCCGGGCGTCGGAGAATCGCGCGCGCAGCACCCGCTCGTTGCCGGCGACGATCGCGACGCCGCCGTCCGGGACCGCGATGTTGGCGGCGAACGCGAAGAACGGCGCCGGCCGGCCGGCCGCGTCGCGCAGGGCGAAGTAGCGCTGGTTCACCCGCATCGAGACCTGCATCACCTCCGGCGGCAGGTCCATGAACTCCGCGCCGATGCGGCCGAGCAGCGCCACGGGCCACTCCACCAGGCCGCACACCTCGTCCAGCAGGCCCGCATCCTCCACCACGGCGAGGCCCTGTCCGGCCGCGGCCTCCGCCACGCCGCGCTCCACCAGCGCGCGGCGCCGCGCGGCGTCGGGCTCGACGCAGCGCGCCCGCAGCGCCGCTAGCCACGACTCCGCGCCGTCCACCGCGACCGCGCCGGGCGCCATGAAGCGGTGCCCCTCGGTGAGCGCGCCGCTGCGCAGGCCGTGGCCGTCGTCGCCGGGCACGGCCAGGTCGAACGGCACCACCGCGCCGTCGAGCAGGCACAGGATGCGGCGCAGCGGGCGCACCCAGGCGAACTGGCTGCCCGCGCCCCAGCGCATCGACCTGGGCCAGGGGAAGCGGCGCAGCAGCGCGGGCATCGCCGCCGCGACCAGGGTTTCGGCCGACGCGCCGGGCACCACGCGCTCCAGCACCCAGTGCCCGCCCTCCTCGCGCAGATCCTCGCGCCGGGCCTCGTGCTTGCGCAGGAAGCCGGACAGCGCCTGCTCCGGGGCGGAGGCGCGCGGCCCGCGCTCGACGCTGCGCTGCGCCTCGACGCCGCCGCGCACGGTGGCGCGCAGCGCGATGCGGCGCGGCGTGTGGAACGTCGCCATGTCGGCCGGCGCCAGCGCCGCCAGCGCCTCGCACACCAGCCGCGCAAGGTCGGCCGCCCCCCGCGCCTGCATCCGCGCGGGGATCTCCTCGCCGAACAGCTCGATCAGCAGCTCGGGCATCAGGCCGGGCCCGCGAAAGATAGGCAAGCAAGGAAGGCCAGGGGCTCTGCCCCTGGACCCCGCCAAAGGCTCGCCTTTGGAAACCAATACTTAAGCAAGGCCGGTCCAGGGGCGGCTCGCCCCTGGCGGGTCTGGGCGGAGCTGCCCGAAGGTTCCAGTGGCCCGCTTGGGCTATTGGAATGGCAGGCGGAGGAAGAGCCCAGCCTTGCTTGCTTGCTGCTCACCAGGAGCCCCAATCGTCTGCCTTGA
>CAXSES010000099.1:8153-9422 GCA_964236225.1 uncultured Acetobacteraceae bacterium | reverse complement strand
GCGGCTCGCCCCCGCCTGAAGCAGGGGCGGGTCTGGGCGGAGCCTGCCAAAGGTTCCGACGGCCCTCTTGGGCCGTTGGAAGGGCAGGCGGAGGGGGAGCCCAGCCTTGCTTCCTGTCCTTCCCCGCCCTCGAACAACCCCTGCTGGAACGCCAGCTCCTCCGCCAGCCCCGCGTGCACCGCCCGGTGCCCCACCCCGTCCGCCCCGGCCCACAGCCCGCTCTGGCAGGGACGGTCGTCCTCCCAGCCGGGGTAGTCGAGCACCGGGTACAGGCACAGCCCGTCCACCGCGACGCCCTGCGCCTGCGCCGCGCGCAGCTCCGCGCCCACGTAGTGCAGCCACGCCGCGCGGCCGGCGCCCTCCGCCCCGGTCTCTGCGAGCAGCAGCCTGCGGCCGTAGCGCGCGCCCACCTCCGCCAGCATCTCCGACAGCGGCCGGTGCGCGTGGTGCCCGAGCGGGATGGTGAAGTTGCCCAGGTACCACTGGTTGTCCGGGTAGAAGTTCACCCCCACCAGGTCGAGCACGTCCTCCCCGCCGCCCAGCTCCGGCTCCACGCGGCCGCACAGCATGTCGCACGCCTCGAACTGCACCAGGCGGTGGTGCTCGGCCTCCGCGGCGTGGCCGGGGTCGCCGGTGCCGGAGGCGACGTGGATCAGCGGCTCTGCGGTGATGAAGCGCGCACGCGGATCGACGGCGCGCACCGCGCGGGTGGCGGCGGCGGCGGCGCGGACGAGCTGGCGCTTCAGCTCTGGCCCGCGTCCCAGGCCGAACGGGCCGAAGTGCCCCACCTCGCCCCCGGCCCAGGCCCAGAACGAGATCTCGTTCACCGGGCAGTAGAACGGCACGCCGCCCCCCTCGTCGCGCACCAGCGCCGCCACCGCCGCGGCGAAGCGGGCGAGGCGCTCGGGGAACTGCGGCGACCACACGTCGAGCCAGTCCGGCACGCCGTAGTGGCACAGGTCCCAGATCACCTGCACGCCGCTTTCGCGGGCCGCGCCCAGCATCGGCCGCAGGCTCGACCAGTCCAGTCGGTCCGGCTCCGGCTCGACCAGGTGCCAGCGCACCCCGTCGCGCGCGGCGTGGATGCCGTGCTCGCGCAGCCGGGCGTAGTCCTGGAGCGCCAGTCGGTCGTGCCCGGTCGCGGCGAGCAGGTCCAGCCGCCGGCCGCCGCGCCCGCGATGCGACGAGCACTCGAAGCCCGCCAGCACGAACGAGGCGAAGGTCGGCTCCGCCGACGGGGCGAAGGTCGGCTCCGCCGACGGGGCGAAG
>CAXSES010000099.1:4682-8053 GCA_964236225.1 uncultured Acetobacteraceae bacterium | reverse complement strand
GGCGAAGGTCGGCTCCGCCGACGGGGCGAAGGTCGGCTCCGCCGACGGGGCGAAGATCGCGTCCCTCCCCATGGCCGGCGCTCAGGCCGCCGGCCCGGCGGGCGGGGCCGCCGCGGGGACGCAGCGCGGGTGCAGCCGGTCCGGGCGGTGCCACCAGCCGGGCTCGGCGAGGCAGGGATGGGCGAAGCGGCCGTGCCGGGCCAGCGCCTGCGCCGCCTCGCCCAGCAGCGTCAGCCGCGGCGGCGCGGCGCGCACGTCCCACGCCCCCGGCTCGTAGCGGCCATGCCGCTGGCGCAGCAGGCTGTCCCAGTCCATCGCGCCGAACAGCGCCCACACAGTGACCGCGCGCATGTCCACCCCCTCCGCGCGCAGCTCGCCGGCCGCGTCCCACGCCTCCAGCAGCCAGCGCACCTGCTCCGCCTCCTGCGCGCAGCCGAGATGCACCTCGGTGGCGGCGAGCGGGCGGGCGTAGCGATCCCAGGCCTCGCGCAGCCGCGCCGCCCAGCCCAGCTCGCCGGGCGGCACGCCGGCGCGCACCGCCTCCGTGTCGGCGTAGCGCGCGGCGCCCGTGCCGGTGCGCACGCGCGGCGGGTAGCGGCCGGAGCGGTGGTCGAGGAAGCGGTCGCTGGTGACGTAGTGGTTGATGCCGACGAGGTCCGGCGCCGCCTCGCCCCCACGGAACTCTGCGAGCCAGCCCGCGGCCACGCCCGCGCGCAGGAACCGCTCGTGCCAGGGATGGCCCGCGTCGAGGCGACCGCACAGCAGGTCGAGGCTGAGCCAGCGCCGCTCGTTCTCGTGGGCCGCGCGCCCGGCCATCTGCGGCGTCGAGAACACCCGGCCCAGATCCTCGGTCTGCACCAGCGCCGCGCCTGGGATGCGGGCGCGGATCGCGCGCATGGACAGCAGCACCGCCCGGCACTGCACCGCGACCATGCGCAGGAACAGCGCCTCGTCGTCGGCGTGCGGGTGCCAGACGCGGTACAGCCCGGAGAAGCGCGCCGTGGTCAGCGGCTCGTTCACCGGCGTCCAGGCGGCCACCCAGGGGTAGCGCCCCGCCACCCTGGCCGCGTGCGCCGCCAGCGCCTCCGGCAGCGCCGGGTCCAGCAGGTCGGTGCCCGGCGGCCCCGAGCCGTGGTGCATCAGCCCGACCACGGGCGCCAGGCCGAGGCGGCGCATCTCCGCCATGCGCGCGTCGTGCCAGGCCCAGCCGCACTGCGCAGGTCCGGCGGCGCAGCGTTCCCACAGCACCGCGGCGCGCACGGTGCGGATGCCGAGCGAGGCGATGCGCGCGAGGTCGTCGAAGCGGTCGTGGTGCCCGGTCTCGCGGGTCTGGTCGCGCCAGGACTCGTGCAGGCGCGCCACGCTGCACTCCGCCCCGCCCCACAGGGCGAGCGGCGACCCAGGCGCCAGCGCGTCCACCGGGCAGGGCACCGGGCCTAGTCCGCCGCCTGGCTCGCGCAGTCCGCCTCGCCCGCGCCGCCCGCGCGAGGGCGGGGCAGCGCCGCGTCGAGCCGCGCGAAGGTGGCCAGCGACTGCCCGACGACCTGGTCCATGTTGAGGTAGCGATAGGTGGCGAGGCGGCCCACGAACCAGGTGTCCGCCGTGGCGTCGGCGAGCGCCTCGTAGCGCTTGTAAAGCGCCTGGTTCTCCGGTCGCGGGATCGGGTAGTAGGGGTCGCCTTCGGCGGTGGGGTACTCATAGGTCACGCTGGTCTGCGGATGGACCTGGCCGGTGAGGTGCTTGTACTCGCTGACGCGGGTGAAATCCTCGGTCTGCGGGAAGTTCACCGTGCCCACCGGCTGGAACCGCTCCTGCGGCAGGGTCTCGTGGCGGAAGCGCAGGCTGCGGTAAGGCAGGCGGCCGAAGCGGTGGCCGAAGAACTCGTCCACAGGGCCGGTCCACACGAGGCGGCGGAAGGCGACGCGGCCGAGCACGTCGGCGTAGTCGGTCGAGGTGCGCACGGTGATCAGCGGGTGGTCGAGCATGCGCTCGAACATCGCTGTGTAGCCGTGCAGCGGCATCGCCTGATGCGCGTCGGTGAAGTAGCGGTCGTCGCGGTTCGAGCGCACGGGCACGCGCGCGGTCACCGCACGGTCCAGCTCGCTCGGGTCGAGCGCCCACTGCTTGCGGGTGTAGCCGCGGAAGAACTTCTCGTACAGCTCGCGGCCGATTCGGCTGACCACGACGTCCTCGCTGGTGCGTATCTCCGCCACCGGCTCGGCGCGGGCGGCGAACCAGTCCTCCAGCTCGCCTGAGGTCAGCGACAGGCCGTACAGCGTGTTGATGGTGTCGAGGTTGATCGGGATCGGCACGCGCATCCCGTCGACCTCGCCGAGCACGCGATGCTCGTAGGGCCGCCAGGCGGTGAAGCGCGACAGGTGGGCGAACACGGCGTCGGAGTTGGTGTGGAAGATGTGCGGGCCGTAGCGATGCACCAGCACGCCGGCCGCGTCGAGGTGGTCGAAGGCGTTGCCGGCAACGTGGGGCCGCCGGTCGATCACCAGCACGCGCTCGCCTCGCTGCGAGGCCAGCCGCTCGGCCAGAACCGCACCCGCGAAGCCGGCGCCCACGACGAGCCAGTCATACATGCGCGGAGTCCTTGAAGCTGAGTGAGGGGGAACTGCCGGCAACCGCGGCATCGGGGGGAGCATCGGGGGCGGCATCGGGGAAGGAGTCGGAGCCGGCGGCACCCTCGGCAGGCGCGACATCCCCGGGGAGGGCCGGGGAGCGCCGCGCCCTGCCCTGGGCCGCATCGATCTCCGCCAGCATCGCCTGCCAGGTCATGTCCCACGACATCCGGGCGAGCCGCGCGTCGACCCGGGCCAGCCAGGGCGTGCGCGGCTCCGCCAGAGTCGCCTCCAGGGCCGCGACCACCGCCACCGCGTCGGCGGCGATGCGCACCAGGCCGGACCCGCCCGCATCCCGCCCGCCTCCAGGCTCGCCCCAGTCGCGCACCACGTCGGCGACCGGGGTGGACACCACGGGCACGCCGGCGGCCAGGAACTCCGGGGTCTTGGTGGGGCTGATGAACCGCGTCGCCTCGTTGAGCGCGAACGGCATCAGCCCGGCATCCCAGTGCGCCAGGTAGGACGGCAGCTCGGCATAGCGCCGCCCGCCGAGCCAGTGCAGGTTCGGCCGCCGCGGCAGCGCCGACGGCTCCAGCTTGGCCAGCGGCCCGAGCATCACGATCTCCCAGCCCGGCCGCAGCGCCGCCACCGCCTCGACCAGCGCGAGGTCGATGCGCTCGTCGATCACGCCGAAATAGCCGATGCGCGGCCGGCGCAGCGCCGCCTGGTCCGCGGGGTCGGCCAGCGCCCGGGCGGAGGCCGCGGGTGAGGCGGAGGCCGCAGGCGGGGCGGAGGCCGCAGGCG
>CAXSES010000099.1:0-4582 GCA_964236225.1 uncultured Acetobacteraceae bacterium | reverse complement strand
GGCGCGCGGGCGGGGCGGAAATGCGCGGCGTCGATGCTGCTGGGGAACAGGTGCGCGCCCGGGTGGCAGCCGCGCTTGGCCTCGTGCAGGCTGCGGCCGCCGCAGAACACCAGGTCGGCCCGAGAGAACAGCGCCGCCTCCCTCTGCTGCAGGCGCGAGGGCGCGCCGCGGAACAGCGACAGCTCGTCCATGCAGTCGTACACGACGACAGGCGCGTCCAGATGGCCCGCCACCGCCAGGAACATCGGAGAGTAGTACCAGATCACCTCGGGCCGCCCGCCCATGCCGTCGAGCAGCGCGTCCAGCAGCGTCCGCTGCGCCGCCTCGGCCGCGCCCTCGTCGAGCGATTCCGGCAGGACCGGCGTCGCCACGCTCACGCCTTCCGCGGACAGGCGCACCGCCATGCAGGGCGGCTGTGCGCCTTGGCGCACCGGCTCCTCGACCAGCACCACGCGGTACTGCGCGCAGGCACGGGTCATCAGGTGCTGTGGCCGCTGGAACACGAAATCCCAGCGCAGATGGGAGAGGCACAGGAGGATCGGCAGCGCCGCCGATTCGTGCGGGGCCGTCTGGTGGGGCGGAGTCATCTGCATCCTGGGTTGCGGTGGCAGGCATGAGGCACACGAAGCGTTGCTGCCTTATCACGGTTTAAGTAAGGCGAAATCCCATTGCGTGATGTCGGCCGCCCGGCAGTCCCGACATGGCACTGCGCGCAACTGCGGGGCAGCACGCAACAGCAATGCACGCCTGTCGCGTGTGACGCGGCAAAGCCGCAATGTCGTTGCAGGAACGTCTCTTGTCTCCGTTCTGCGCTGGCGATCAACTTGACGTGAATGCTTCAGTATAGTACCGTTTATCAATTGGTTTTGCGACGGGCACAAGGCCCGCGATGCCGGAAGCTGCTAGCGTGCACGGAACGGGGGCAGCGCCAGGCGGCCTGTTGCCCCGGTGCGGACGCCGCCCGGGCTGGGACCGGCCAGGACGGAGCCGTCACCATCGGAACGGAGGACGCGGTGCAGCGGCAGGCGACCCACGACACGGCCCGGCCGGACGCGGCGCTGGTGCTGCAAGGCGTGCCCACCGCCTGCCGCACGGCGCTGCGCGACCTCTACTGGCGCGCGGAGCGTGACGATCCCGGGCAGGGCCCCGGGTCGGGCAGGGCCGAGGCGAGCCCGCATCCCGACGGGCGGATCGGCTTCGGCGCCGGCACGCGGCTGCGCTTCGACACGTATTTCGGCGCGCTGTTCGAGACGCAGTGGCGGCTGCACACCCGGCTCCGCGCCCTCGAGCTGCGCGTGCGCTTCGAGGGCCGAGTGAGGCTGCGGGTGCTGCGCAGGGCGCATGGCCGCATCACGCTGCTGCACGAGGCGAGCGGGACCGGGCCGGAGCTGCGGGTCGCTGTGGAGGACGAGGCGATCAGCTTCCGACAGCACGGCCTGCTGTATTTCGAGGTGGTGGCGCTGGACGGGCCGGCGGTGCTGCGCGAGGCCGCCTGGGTCGCTCCGGAGGAGTGCTGCGCCCCGGTGCGCCTGGCCGCGGTGTTCTGCACCTTCGACCGCGAGGCCGACATCGCCCGGGTGCTGGCCACGCTCGCCGACGCGCCGGCGGTGCTGGCGCGGCTCGCGCGCATCATCGTCGTCAGCCAGGGGCGGCCGGGCCTGGGCGCGCACCCGCTGATCGCACCCCTGGCGGCAAGGCTCGGGTCCAGGCTGAGCCTGGTCGAGCAGGGCAATTTCGGCGGCGCCGGCGGCTTCGGCCGCGGCCTGCTGGCGGCGATCGACGACCCGGCGGTGGACCATGTCGCCTTCCTCGACGACGACGTGCGGCTGGAGGCGGACAGCCTGCTGCGCATGTCCTCGTTCCTCACCCTGGCGCGCGGCGACCTCGCCGTGGGCGGCCACATGCTCGACGCGGCCCAGCCCACCCGGCTGTTCGAGGCGGGCGCCACCATCGGCGAGCGGCACTGGAGCTTCCACCCCGAGCACACCGACCTCGACGTGGCGGGGCCCGCGGGCCTGGAGGCGCTGAGCGACCCGCGCCCGGTGCACTACAACGGCTGGTGGTGCTTCGGCTTTCCGCTGCGCCTGGTGGAGCAGGTCGGCATGCCGCTGCCGTGCTTCATCCGCGGCGACGACACGGAGTTCGGCCTGCGGCTGTACCAGGCCTCCGTCCGCACCGTGCCGGTGCCCGGCATCGCGGTGTGGCACGAGCCGTTCTACCTCCGGCTCGGCGGCTGGCAGCTCTACTACGAGACCCGCAACATGCTGGTGGCGATGGCGCTGCACCGCCCGGACCGCCCGCGCGCCGTGACCCGGCGCATGGCGCGCCAGGTGCTCGTGCACCTGCTGACCTACCGCTACTACAGCACCGCGCTGGTGCTGCGCGGCATCGAGGATTTCCTCGCAGGCCCGGAGGTGTTCCGCGGCAGCCCCGCCGCGCGCCACGCGGGGCTCGCGGCGCTGCGCCTCGCCCACCCGCAGGGCGCCGTGCCGCGCTCGGAGGTGCTGCAGCCGCTCGCCGTGCCTCGGCTGCCGCGCGGGCGGGCCGGCTACCTTTGGGCGCTGGCGCGGGCGCTGGGGCGCAACGCGCTGGCTCCCACGCGCGACGGCGCAGCCCGGCGCATCGCGGTGGAGGACTTCGCCTGGGTGACGCTGGCCGGCGCGGACCGGGTGGCGCTGGAGACCTGGTGGAACACCGAGCTGCCGGACCTGCGCCGCTCGCGCGAGCAGTTCCGCACGCTGGCGCGCCAGGCGGCGCGGGCGTTGTGGCGCCTGCAGCGGCAGGGGCCGGCGGCGGCGGCGCAGTGGCGGCAGGCGGCGCCGGAGTTCCGCTCGGTGGCGTTCTGGCGCGACACCCTGAACGTCGCCGCGCCGCCGGAGGCCGTGCCGTTCCTGGCGGTGGCGGAGTAGCGCAGGAAGCAGGGCCACGGGCTCTGCCCCCCTGCTTCAAGGCGGGGACCCCGCCAAAGGCCCGCCTCTGGAATCCAACACTCAAGGGATGCCGGTCCAGGGGGGCTTCCCCCTGGCGGGTCCAGGGCAGAGCCCTGGCCTTGCCCGCTTCCAGATGCCGCGTTCGCGAGGCGGGTCTTTCAACCGCCTGGGGGGTCTCCCTATATCGAGGAACGGAGACGACGCCGGTCTCTGCCTGGGAGAAGCAGCCTTGACCGATGCCTTGCCCCTGCGGTGCACCGACGCGACGTTCGCCGCCACCGCTTCCGGGCGCGGGTCCTACGGCCGGGGCGCGGGCATCGGGCTGGTCCCTGCGAGGCGGGCGCGGGCGGAGTGCGGCAGGCTGCCCTTCCTGATCCGGCGCGACGGCACCTGGCTGTACCGCGGCAGCGTGGTGCAGCGGAAGGAGCTGGTGTGCCTGTTCGCCAGCGTGCTCAAGCGCGACCGCGACGGGGCGTTCTGGCTGGAGACTCCCTCGGAACGCGGGCGGATCGAGGTCGAGGACGCGCCGTTCGTGGCGGTGGAGCTGGACTGGCGCGGCTGCGATTGCGGCCAGACGCTGTCGTTCCGCACCAATGTCGACCAGTGCGTCACCGTGGACGAGGACCACCCGTTGCGCGTGCACCGCGACCCTGTGACCGGCGAGCCGACCCCCTACCTGCTCGTGCGTCCGGGCGAGGGCGCGGCCGGGGTGGAGGCCAGGGTGAACCGGGCGACTTACTACGAGCTGGTGGCGCTGGCGGTGCCAGAGACGGTGGGCGGCCACCGCCAGCTCGGCGTGTGGAGCTGCCAGCGCTTCTTCCCGCTCGGCGACGTCCCGGCCGAGGAGGAGGACGCCGACCTGCGCGATCCGGACGGGCCCGACGAGGATGGGCCCGACGAGGACGAGACCGCGGTCGGGAGACCCGGCTAGCAGGAGGATGGGCGGCGGACCCGTCCGTCGTGACGCTCGACCCCGCCGAAATCCGCCGCCGCCTTGCACGGCCCTGCCCCGGCCCGGCGCTCGCGCCGGCCGTGGCGGGCAGCGCGGGCGTCGACGTCCTGTCTGCGGCCTCAGGCCAGGCGTTGCGGTCCCCGCCCGCGACGCTGGTGATGCCCGAGTTGGCCGCGACGGACGGGCGCGACGGCGCGGATGGATCGCACCCGCCCGGCCTGACCGCCGCCGCGGTGCTGGTGGCGATCGTGCTGGCGCCGGAGCCGGGCGTGCTGCTGACCCGGCGCCACGCCGGGCTGCGCCGACACGGCGGCCAGGTGAGCCTTCCCGGCGGCCGCCGCGACCCCTGCGACCGCGACGCCGAGGCCGCCGCCCTGCGCGAGGCGTGGGAGGAGATCGCGCTGCCGCCCGACGCGGTGGAGCTGCTCGGCCGGCTGCCGGACCAGGCGACCGGCACCGGCTTCCTCATCACGCCCGTGCTCGGGCTGGTGGAGCGCCTGCCCCCGCTGCGCGCCGCGCCCGACGAGGTGGACGCGATCTTCCAGCTCCCGCTGGCGGTGCTGCTGGACCCCGACGCCCCGCAGCGCCGCGCGGTGGCGCTGCGGGGCCGGATGCGCGAGCTGTGGGTATGGCCGCACCCGGAGCACCACGTCTTCGGCGCCACCGCCTCGATCCTGGTGCAGCTCGCGCGGCGCCTGCG
>CAXSES010000098.1:3128-9439 GCA_964236225.1 uncultured Acetobacteraceae bacterium | reverse complement strand
GGCGGGCCATCGGAACCTCCGGCCAGCCTCGCCCCTGAACCGGCCTCACTTGACGGAAGCCGGTCCAGGGCGGCTCGCCCTGGCGGAGTTTGAGGCAGAGCCTCAACCTTGCCTGACCGCTCACCCCAGGGCCCGGCTGGCATAAGCCTCCACCCCTGGAACAGCCGGCGCAGGAAAAGCCCGCTCCCCGCCCCGCCGGCCTGGGCGCCCCTACTTCTCCGGCTGCGCCAGCAGCGCCCCGATCAGGTCGATCGCCGCCGCCTTCACCTGCGCGAACACCTGGTCCTCGCCCGGGAACTGCAACCCCAGCGCGACGCTGGACCGCCGCGCCGCGTCGAGCGCCGCCGCCACCATCGGGTTGTCGGCCTCGAACGCGTCGAACGCCGCCTTGAGCCGCACGATCTCCCCGGTCGCGTCGCCCTGCGCGCTGGTCAGCGCCGCCTGGATGGTGGCGTTCACCGTGACCAGGCGGTTGCCGGCCACGAGCCCGATCAGGGCAGGGATGTTCTGCAGCGCCATCGCGGCCGTCGCTGTGCTCAAGGTCTGGGTCGTCGGTGTCTCGGACATGCACTCGCTCCTGGGCCCGCAACGGGCAACGCCACCGGCACGGAATGCGCCGGTGGAAAGATCCCGGGCGGCACGACGCCGGCCCGGGCAGCACGACTGGAATCGGCGCGACCGGCGCCGCACGCACCCGCACACCCACCCCTACGCCGCAGCGGCAAGTCCCGCGGCAGCGTCGAGCAGGAGCGCAAGTGTTCAGGAACGTCCGAACCGGCGAGCGCAACGAACGGCGCGCCAGGTCGAGCGTGGCGTGGACGCTACGTCGAAACGGGGCATTTGGCCAAGAGCACATGCATCATCCGCCGACCCGGCGAACCCGAGGCCCGCGCGGCGGTTCACACTGCGAGCACGCACACCCAGCCCGACAGGATCGCCCCATGGCCACCCGCACCCTGCTGCTTCTCGCTTTGCTGCTGTGCACCGGGCTTGCCGCCTGCGCCGACAACGACCAGGACCGCGGCGCCTTCCACAGCTACCTGCACGACCACGGCCTGGAGTAGCGCCCACGCTGCCACAGCGCGCGCACGAACGCGCCCCGCTCAGTCCGCCACACCCCGCAGCGCCGCCCGCACGCCGGACGTTCTGGAACCGACATCAACCGCCCGGCCCGTCACGCGCGGCATGACACGCACTCTTGGCAGGGCCTGTTTTGTCCCGCCGCGCGTGACTCATAATCAACGGCCCCCTGGAGTGAGCGGTGAAGCAAACAAGGTTGAGGCTCTGCCTCAAACTCCGCCAAAGGCAGGCCTTTGGAGTCCATTACCTAAAGAAAGTCGGTCCAAGGGGGGCTTTCCCCCTGATGGGTCTGGGCAGAGCCCAGCCTTCTCTCGCCTGTGCAGGTGGTCGACGCCGCGCGCAGCGAGGCGTCGCCTCTCCACCTCGCGCTTGAGTGGGACGACACCGTTGCTGCAGCCCGGCACAGGGAGGACCAAGCCCGCCACCTGATTGGTGCTCTTGTCTTCGTCGTAAGCCCTGCTGGGGAAGCGCGCGGGATGCGAGCCTTCGTTTCCATCACACAGGATCATGGCACCGGCTATACTGCGTTGCAGACTGCCATATCAGACAGCGAGCTGAGAAAGCAGTTGGTGGCCAGAGCTTGGCGGGAGCTGCTTTAACAGGCTGCTGAAAAAGGGTTTTTGCCGTAGCTGAACGCAATTTCGTGTTGTGAGATTAGGCTGCCACGCATGATCGCTTCGTGTCGCTTGGCGCTGGGGTTCTTTTCATTCATCCGCTACGAACCCGGCAGACTTTTTCAGCAGCCTCTTAATGGACAGAGTGGTATAAGGGATATGCCGAGCTGGCCGCCGTGCATGACGCGATCAGCGCAGCAACAGCGGGGCAGGAGAGGGGCTGATGCTTCGGGCATCAGGTTGGTCGGCAGGCATGTCGGACGGCACTAGAGCGCGGCAGTCTTAGCTGGGTATGGTGTGACACGGCGTGGTGCGGCTAGGCAGGGTGCGGCAGGCGGGGCTGGGCAAAGTTTGGCACGGTGCGGCATGTCCAGGCGTGACGTGGCTAGGCAGGCACGGCTAAGCCAGAGCCATCAAGGAAGGGCCTCCTGACGGGTGTCCTTCTCCGATGATCCGGAGCCGCAGTTCTAAGTAGCGTCATGTATCCAGAGTAAGTAAATGTTGAGACATGCAGTGCCAATCGTCCTGACATTCACGATATCAAACCTATTCGCGCCTCTAAATTCTGCGAAGGCCAAGATAGATCACGAGCAAGCCTTTAATTTTTGTACATCACAGCCTTTACTACAGAAAGATAAACTGGAGGAAATTATTGTCGACATGAAAAACAAGCCGCATGATCCAATATTAGATGAAAAAACCAACGAACAGCAAATTAATGCTTTCCAGTTCTTTGAAGCCAACACTTGTGCCGACAAACTGATGGCGCATCCCGATGCGTTTGGAGCGATCGGCCTGCAACAGTTCTCGTCAAAGCAGGATTGGATCATTGCATGGAGTGCCTTCAATGCAATTTGCAAGAGTGCCCCAACTGGAAAATGCATTTCGGACGAGGTAGCTTCGGCCGCAGCCATCCGAGAGGCTAATGCTGTTGCTCAAGGCCAGACGCCGGCCAGTCGGGTCTGTCAGCTTGCTCTTGGCAGCAAGACCAGTTTCTTCCAGTGGAAGAGGTGCATGGATACGGTCGGCGATCCACACCCGGAAGAGCAGGTAATTAGAAGCTGCGCCTTGTCCGTGGAGTGGGGTGCTCAACCGGACGGCGTGAAGGTCGGACGCAAGCTGAGCCAGTGTTTGCGGAAACCGAACTAGAAACGACAAAGCCCCCACCTTTTCGGGCAGGAGCTACTTGCGATCCCAGCGGGCTTGTCATCGCCTGAGCGCCGTAACCGCTCCCCAAAGGGGTCTTGCAAGCCCGGCTCGGGTGAAGCCGTGGAGCGGGGGCGCATTAAGCTGGCGCCAGGTCTGCCTCTGCCTGCCGATGCAGAGCTTCCTCAGCCCACTGGTTCAGGCTGATGCCCCGGAGCTGTGCGGCGAGGGCGGCTCTCGCGTGCGTCGCCGGCTCGACGCGGAACATGACCTTGCCCGAGTAGGGCCGCTCGGGCGTCTTTCCGACCTTGCGGCATGTCTCCACGTAGTCGTCCACTGCCTCGTGGAATGCAGCCACTAGCTCGGCCACGCTCTCACCGTGGAAGCCGACGACATCGTTGATCCCGGCGATGCGCCCGACGAACAGCTCATCCTCGCTGTTGAACTCGACCCGCGCGGAATAGCCGCCGTAGCTGATGCTGCTCATGGCGTGACTCCAATCCTGATGAGGAACTCGCGAGCGTCGCGGACCTGATACCGCTTGGCTTCCCTGGTCGGGTGCGGCCGGTGGAAAGCAGCGACGACATCCTTGCAGACGAACCGCACGCGCGACCCGTTGCCTTCAACCAGCGCGCAGCCCGCCGCCAGCAGCAGGCTCTCGATGGCGGTCCACTCGATAGTGGCAGGCGTCGGGCTGGCGAACACTGCGATCAGGGTCTTGCTCTGCTTGCTGTTCATGCAGGCGCAATGGCCCGCCAAGGTATGGGTTGCAAGCGTTTTGTGCAAGCATATTCTCGGCGATGATGGTCCGTCCCGGAATGGGCGTCCTGTCACCCGCGCCGGTCGCGGCTACGTGCCCACACGAACAGCATGCCGAGCACCACGGCCACCAGCACGACGTCCTGGCCGGGTGTGAGCTGGTGCATCAGGTGGAACACGAAGCCGTAGATTACCGCGTGGATCAGCGAGGAGATGGCGATGTAAGCGATCCAGCTCGACATCCCACCGCGCCTTCTGACAGGTCAAGGCAAAGGGCCGCCGGTATCGGGTGCCCTGCCCGGCAGGACACCTGCAAGGTGCCACAGAACGCCGCGTGACGCCCCCGTTCACGCACCGTGCGGCACTCCCCGCCACGCCGGCACGGCGCCCACGTCACGCCGGCCTCTCCGCCTGCGCCCCGTAGCCGCGGAACGCCTCGACCGCCGCCTCGACCTCCGCCTCGCTCAGCAGCACCGGCCCCAGCGCCAGGCTGTGCCAGTACTGCGCCGCCAGCGTCTCCAGCTCCACCGCCAGCCGCAGCGCCCGCTCCAGGCTCGGCGCGCACACGATCGTCCCGTGGTTCGCCAGCAGGCACGCGCTGCGCCCCTCCAGCGCCGCCACCGCATGCGCCGACAGCTCCGGCGTCCCGAACAGCGCGTACGGCGCGCACCGCACGTCCGACCCCCCGAACGTCGCGATCATGTAGTGGCACGCGGGGATCGCCCGACGCGCGATCGACAGCGCCGTCGCGTAGGTCGGGTGGCAGTGCACGACCGCCGCCATCTCCGGCCGCGCGCGCAGGATGTCGAGATGGAACCGCCACTCCGTCGACGGCCGCAGCGGCCCCGACCAAGCGCCGCCGCCCTCGATCGGCATCGCCGCCACGTCCGCGGCCCGCAGCCGCTCCGGCGCCACCCCCGACGGCGACACCAGCACGACATCGCCCCGACGCAGGCTGACGTTGCCAGACGTCCCCCGGTTCAGCCCCGACGCGGCCAGCGCGCGACACGCCCCGACCACCGCATCCCGGTCCCCTGCCTCAGTCATGAGCGCCTCCTGACACACCAGAAAGCAAGGCCGGGCGCTCCCTCCGCTGCCATTCCAACGATCCAAGCGGATCGTCGGAACCTTTGGCAGCTACGCCCAGACCCGCCAGGGGGGAGCCCCCCCTGGACCCGGCGCAACTTAGGCCCTTGGCGGAGTTCGAGGCGGAGCCTCAAGCCTGCCTGCTCGCCGCCGCATCCTCCGCAGCCTCGAACCCGCACACATGCACCGCCCCCGCAGGCAGCTCGCCCACCAGGCCGAGCAGGTGCCGGTGGTGCGTCAGCACGATCACCTGCGTCCCCCCGGCCAGCGTCAGCAGCGCCCGCAGCGCCGCCACCGCCCGCCGGTCGTCGAAGCTCTGCAGCACGTCGTCCACCAGGAACGGCGGCGACGGCCCGGCCGCCACCTCCGCCTCGATCGCCGCCAGCCGCAGCGCGAGGAAGAGCTGGTCGCGCGTGCCCTCGGACAGCGCCTCGATCTCGATCCCGCGCACCGCCTCGCCGTCGCGCTCGCACGCCACCAGCCGCGCCGGCCGCCCGTCGCCCGCCATCACCCGCACCCCGTCATAGGCGCCCTCCGTCAACGAGCGGAACACCGCCCCGATGCGCCCCGCCAGCGCGCCGTCGCCGCCCTCCTCCACCGCGTCGAGCCCCCCGCGCAGCAGCAGCGCCGCCGCATGCTGCACCAGCGCCTCGTCCAGCGACCGCGCCAGCAGCGCCGCCGCAGAGGCCGCCGCGGCCGCCGCGCGCGACGCGCCCGCCTCGTTCAGCACCCGCGCCATCCCGTCCGCGCGCTGCTGCCGCTCCGCCGCCGCCCGGCTCTGCGCGCCGATCGCCAGCGACTGGCCCGCCTCCGCCGCCGACAGCGCCATCGCCAGCTCGTCAGGCCCCACCGCCTCCGCCTCGCGCCGCAGAGCGTCGAGCCCCTGCCCCGCCCCCGCCTCCAGCAGCCGCGCCTCGGCCTCGTCGCGCGCCGCCTCGTGCCGCCGCCGCTCCGCCGCCGCGCGCAGCCTCGCCTCCGCGCCCGCCATCGTGTCCGCGCCCGCCAGCGACACCGCGCGCCCCAGCGCCCCCCGCGCCAGCGACAGCGCCTCCCCCGCCGCGCGGTGATCCTCCAGCGCCTGGTCGCGCACCTGCCTGAGCTGCCCCAGACTCGCCTCCGCCGCCCGCGCGCGCGCCAGCCCCGCCGCCAAACCCTCCGCCACCTCCACCTCCGACACCGCCGCCAGGCCCGGCGGCCCCAGCCGCGACAGCGCCCGCGCCCGCTCCGAGAACACCGCGCAGCGATGCTCCATGCCCGCCACCCGCTCGCGCCTCTCCTCCGCCGCCTCCAGCGTGGCGCGCAGCTCGCGGAACAGGTCGAGCACCACGGCGAACGATTCCGGCGCCTCCCCTTCCGGGCGTCCCAGCGCCGCGAGGCAGCGGCGCCACTCCGCCTCCCACCCCGCCTGCCGCCCGCGCTCCGCCGCCAGCCGCGCCGAGTCCTGCGCGATCTGCCGTGTCACATGATCCAGCCGCCCGCTCAGCCCGGCGCGCCGCGTCGCCGCCTCTCGCGCCGACGCAACCTTGTGCTCCGCCGCCGCCAGCACCGCCGCGAGCGACGCAGCCGCGTCAGATCCCTCAGCCGCGTTTGGCCCCACAGGCGCGCCAGACCCCTCAGCCGCGCCAG
>CAXSES010000098.1:0-3028 GCA_964236225.1 uncultured Acetobacteraceae bacterium | reverse complement strand
CGCGCCGCCCAGTCCCGCGCCGCCCAGTCCCGCGCCGCCTCGCCCGCGCCGGCATCCCCGTCGCCCGGCGGGGCAAAGGCGATCCGCGCCACGAGGTCCCAGCCGCGGTCGCGATGCTCCCGCGCCGCCGCGAGCGCCTCCGCCTCCACCGGCGCCTCGCCCGCGACCAGCCGGTCGATCTCCGCCCCGATCGCGTCCCTCGCCTGCCTCGCCGCCACTGCGTCGCGCGCCGCCAGGTCGAGCGCGCGCCCACCCTCCACCAGCAGGCCGTGGCGCCGGTCGTAGCTCGCAGGCAGCGCCGGCCCCAGCGACGCCAGCGCGGCCCACGCCCCGCTCCCGCCCCAGCCCGGCACCAGCGCCAGGGCGAGCGCCGCGTCCAGCCGCCGCGACACCGCCAGGGCCGTCGCCGCGGCCAGGCTGCGCGCCGGGTCGCCGGCCTCGCGCACCTCGCGCACCAGCGCCTCGACCGCCCCCGGCCCGTCGACCTGCGGCAGCGCCGCCAGCGCCGCGTCCAGGGCGTCGCGCTCCGCCGCCAGCCCGGCCAGCGTCCCGGGCAGCGCCGCCAGCCCCGCCGACAGCGCCGCGTGCCGGTCCAGCAGCGCCTGCGCCTCCGCCAGCAGCGGCCGGCCCGGCAGCGTCCCACCCGCCAGCGCCCCGCCCGGCGCCGCGCCGCCCGGCAGCACCCCACCCGCCAGCGCCCCGTCGCCCGCATCCCCCGGCCCGGGATCATGCAGCCCGAGATCAGGCAGCCCGAGGTCGTGGCGCAGCGCCGCCACCCGACGCTCCGCCGCCGCCAGTTCGCCGGCCTGCGCAGGCAGGTCGCCCTGGATCTGCTGCACCGTGGCGGCCTCGCGCAGCAGCGCCTCGATCGCCGCCGCCTGGCCCAGCAGCCCTCCGTCCGGCACGATCCGCGCCAGCGCCTCCTCGTGCCGCCCCAGCGTCGCCCAGAGGCCACCCACCCTGTCCTCCGCGCGCAGCACCGCCTCGCGCGCCGCCGCCAGCGCCCCTTCCAGCGACTCCGGCAGCACCGGCGCGTCGCCATGCGCCGCCAGCCACGCCTCGGCCTGCTCGTGCTGGCGCAGCAGCGGCCGCGTCGCCCTGATGCGCGCGAGCCGGCTCATCTCCGCGCCCAGCGCCCCGACCTCCGCCTCCGCCCGCCCGAGCGCGTCGTCCGCCTCCGCCAGCCCGCGCCGCAGCCCCTCCCAGGCCTCGGGCGTCAGGGTCTCCGCCCGCCCCGCCCTGCGCGCCTCCAGCAGCGCGTCCAGCCCGCGATAGAACGGCCGCGCCGCCGACCTGCGCCCCGGCGCCAGCGCGTCGCGCCCGGCGACGAAGCCGCGCTCCAGCTCGCGCGCCCGGCGCAGCCCCGACCCCGCCGACAGCAGCGCCTCCGCCAGGTCGCCCCCCGTCTCCAGCAGCGCCCGCCCGCCCGCGCGCAGCCGCTCCGAATCCAGCGAGAACATCTGCTCCAGCCTGCGCGCATCCGTCCCGCCCAGCAGCCCCGCCAGCAGCGCCGTCCCGTCCCGCCCCTCGCCGTCGAGCAGGGTGCCGCCCTGCCCCTTGCGCCGCACCAGCCGCACCAGCCGCCCGTCCGCGTCGAGCAGCTCGGCCGCCAGCCTCATCCCAGGGTAGCCGAAGCGGAACCCCATCGGCGACTGCCCGCCTATGCCGAACATCAGGTCGGTGAACGCGCGGCGCAGCACCGACTTGCCCGCCCCGTTCGGCGCCAGCAGCAGGTTCAGCCGCCCGGGCGCGGGATCGAGCCTGACCCTCTGGCCCTCGAAGCTGCCGTAGCGCTCCAGGCTCAGCGAGGCGAAGCGCACTCAGCCCTCCCCCTCTGCCAGCCGCGCCAGAAGCAGGTCGCGCGCGCGGCGCAGCAGGTCCTCCGGCACCTCGCCCGCCGCCAGCCGCACCGCCGGATGCGCCTCGCCCAGCGCCTCGCCCAGCCCCGCCGCCTTGCCGAGCATGTCCGCCGCGTACGCCCGCAGCCCGCCCGCCAGCGCCGCCCCGTCCGCCGCCTCTATGCTGCGCACCAGCGCCCCGAACGGGTCCGTGCGCGCCCGCATCGCCGCGCGCTCCAGCCGCGGCGCGGTCTCGACCCGCACCCCCTCCAGCCACGCCTCCTCGCCCGCCACCGCCAGCAGCTCCGCCCGCACCCTCTCGCGCGTCTCCGCCGCATCCCCCGCCAGCGCCGCGTGCACCGCGCTCGCGCCCCTCAGCGCCACCCGCAGCGCCAGCAGCCGCCCGTCCGCGCGCTCCACCGCCCCGCCCGCCGCCGCCCTCACCAGCGCCATCGCGTCCCCGACATCGCCCGCCGACGACACGTCCACCACGAGCCGCTCCCAGCGCACCACGTCGAACGCCACCGCGCGCAGCGCCACCCGCCCGCCCGCCACGCTCACCAGCGTGCCGCCGCGCGCCCCTGCCTCGTTGACGTGCCGCCCCTGAAGGTTGCCCGCGAACACGATGTGCGGGTCCTCGTGCAGCACCTCTCGCGTGTGCACGTGCCCCAGCGCCCAGTACTCGTAGCCATGCGCCGCGAGCTGCTCGAGCGTGCAGGGCGCGTAGTTGGCGTGCCCGTCGCGCCCCGCCGCCGTGTGCAGCAGGCCGATGTTGAACATCCCCCGCACCGGCCTGGGATAGCCGGTCGCCAGGTTCTCCAGCATCTCCCGCGTGCCGTAGCTCTGCCCGTGCACCGCCACGCCGATCTCCGGGAACCCCACGGTCTCCGCCTGGTCGGAGCGCAGCAGCGTCGCAGGCCGCTCCCAGCGCACCCTGCGCGACACCACGCTGTCCGCGTCGTGGTTGCCGCTGATCGCCACCACCCGCACGCCCGCCCGGGTCAGCCGCGCGACCTGCTCCACCAGGAAATGCCCGGTCCGCCAGTCCTTCCAGTCGCCGTCGAACAGGTCCCCCGCCACCACCACCAGCGGCAGCGCCTCGTCGAGCGCGAACTGCACAGCGTTGGCTAGCGCGCGGCGCGACGCCTCGCGGATGCGCAGCGCCGGCGCCTCCGCCTCCAGGCCGCGCA
>CAXSES010000097.1:0-9492 GCA_964236225.1 uncultured Acetobacteraceae bacterium | reverse complement strand
CCCCTGGCGGGTCTGGGCAGAGCCCAGCCTTGCCTGCCTGAACACCCGTCGCATTCGGCCGTTGGTATCATACGAATGGCCCTGTGCGTTGACCTGTCAGGAATCTCAGGCGGCTGTCGCGGCGCGACCCGCAGCGACAGGGTGCGCGCTTGCGCTCTCGCGCCATGTGCCCTGGTCGCTACATCCTGGCAGGCTCGACGGCGGCGGGGATCGGTCCGCGGCGCCAGCTCCCCGGCGCGGTCTCCTTGAGGAACAGCATCGCCACGAAGCCGATCGCCAGTCCGCCCATGGCGAGCCCGAGCACGTGCTCGATGCCGAAGCGCTGGGCGACGGTGCCGGCCAGGATCGGCGCGAGGCCGCCGCCGAACAGCTCGCCGACGCAGATCACCACGCCCGAGGCGGTCGCCATGCAGGCCGGCGGCACGCTCTCCACGCTGACCGGGCCGACCGTCAGGGTCAGCAGGGCGAAGTTGAAGAAGTGGGTCAGGAACAGGAACACGAACAGCCGCGCCGGGTCGGCGCCGGTCCGCGACAGCGCGTAGATCGACAGGCACGCCCCCACAGTCGCGGCCACCATCACCGGCTTGCGACCCAGGCGGTCGGACAGCGCCGGCAGCACCAGGCAGCCCGCGGCGGCGCCGAACCCGATCGCCGACATCACGTGGCCCATCTGCGGCAGAGACAGGTGCAGGTAGTCCACCAGGAAGCTCGGGAACATCGCGCTGGTGACGACCAGGCAGGTCAGCCAGCACAGCATGCCGACCATCAGGATCGGGATGTTGCGCTGCCGCAGGACGGTTCCCCACGGGGCCGCGTCGCGGGACGCCTCGGAACGCTCGCCCGCCTCCTGGTTGCGCAGGAACAGGACCATCAGGGTGGCCACGACCAGGCCGGGGATGGTGAGCAGCGGGAACACCCAGCGCCAGCTCATCGCCTGCAGCAGGCTCGTCACCAGCAGGGGCGCGACGGCGAGGCCGAACAGCGGCAGCATCGCCTGCTGGATGCCGATGTTGAGCCCGTGCCGCGTCGGCCTGGAGGCGTCGATCGTGGCCGAGATGCTGGTGGGTGTGTAGGCGCCGTCCGCCAGGCCCATCATCGCGCGAACCACGATCAGCCCCGTGACGCCGGTCGCGAGGCCGCTTGCCCCGATCAGCACCGAGAACATCAGGAGCGAGCCGACGATCACCTTGCGCCGGCCGACCCGGTCCGACAGGCGGCCCATGAACAGGGCGGAGGTCCCCCACGCGATGGACAGCGCCGCTGTGATGTTGCCCAGATCCTGGTAGGACAGGTGCAGGTCCTGCATGATCGTGGGGAACATCGGCGCGATCATGAAGCGGTCGATGCCGACCAGCCCGAAGCCGATCGAGAGCAGCGCCACCGCCCGCCACTCGTATCCTGGGTCCCACGCCGCCGCTGTCTGCATCTCGGTGTCCCTAGGCAAGCCTTCTCAGGCTGGGTTCAGTCAGGCCGGCATCAGAAAACTGCGCGGCCACGACGCGGCATCGCCCGGTCCGGTCGCTGACCGGCACGCTGCGAAGCGTGCTACGGCGCACCCTGCCGCCCGTGTCTCGGCACGTGGCCCTGCGGCGTGTGCTCGAAGCGTTCGTGATGCTGGCGCAGCAGGTCGATGCCGTAGTCGTTGCCGTTGGGCGTTCGCACGATGGTGTGCGCGTGGAACCGCTCCGGCTCGGCGTTGTCGAGGAACACCCCGGCATGGTGGTCGAACTCGATCATCACCACCGGGCTGTGCACCCGGTAGTAGAAGGGGGTGTGTTCCAGCTCGATCCCGCCGATCCAGCTGAAATGCGTCCGGTCCAGGTGGCGCTCGATCTCGGCCATCTTCAGGGCATCGTGGCCGTGCGGCAGACGCCCCGCGTAGGTCGCCATCAGCTTGAGCAGCAGCGTGCGCTGCTCGCCTGTCAGCTCCGAGGCGGCGATCCCCTCGTAGGGCTGGACCAGGTTGTCCTCCCCGGCCCCGGCGCGATGGCGTCCGTTGAGCTGTCCGGCCAGGTGCGGCGGCAGGTCCGCGGACATCATCGACGGGTAGAGGATCGCCTTGTCCCGCTGCGGCGGCGACAGCGCCCGGATCAGCGCGAGCCCGTCCGCCTGCTCGTCGTCGAAGACCCGCAGGCCGGCGTGGGGGCCTTCGGTCTCGTCCGAGATCCTGGGCTCGGCGCCGATGAAGGCCGGCGTGATGACGATCTGGCCGCCGAGCACGAACACGTTGAGGTCGATGTGGTGCCCGGACATCTGCCAGCCCCATGGCTCGTCGATCGACGGGGTGCCGAAGATGGTCAGCCAGTACATCCACTGGGTCAGGTTGCGGCCGCCATCGCCGATCAGGTGGCCCAGCAGGGCGTTGAGCCGCATCGCCGTCTTGATGTCGTGGAAGCCCTTGGCGCTGAACGTGGCCTGAAACAGCGCCAGTGCCCGCTGCCGGATCGCGTCTGCCGCTTCTTCGAGGAGGACGCCGTGCGGGGCGTAAGGCATGAACGCATTGCACCAGAGCCGGCGCTGGTGGGAATCGAGCGGCAGGATCGCTGTCGCCAGTTGCTGCGGCGCGAGGGCGGCCAGGAAGTCGCGCGCCGCCTCTGTGACCGCCCTCGTCGACAGACCGGTCTCCTTCAGCTCATAGAGATCGGGAATCGGATGGCCGTCCGTGGTGACGCCGACGAACGGACGCCCCGCGGCAGGCTCGATGCGGCTGAAGGTCCTTCTGAACTCCTCCGGCAGGTTGGCCATGTCGAAGATCGCATGGTGGAAGCCGCTGGTGTCGAGGCCCACGCCGAAGTTGCGAAAGACCGGTCCGGTCATCGACGTTCCCCTCCCGTGGATGGCGGCCTGTCGGCGGGCGCCTGCACCCCGTCCGACCAGCCTCGCATCGCAGAAGCGCCGGTCAGCCTTGCTCCGGCGGCTGGCTGGTGACGCGAGGCTCAGGCTTCCATGCTGACAATGAAACGTTGCTCGATGCAAGGCCTGAACCTGGTGGCGACGAACGCCTCGTGCTCGGGGCTATCGAGATAGGCTTCCAGCTCCGCGACGGTGTCGAACTCGACAGTCATGGCATGGGACAGCGTCTGGTCGCGCCTGCTGATGTTCTCGCCGAGGCTGAAGCGCCTCATCGACGGGAAGCGGGACGGCAGGGCACGCAGGTCGCGGATGATCTCGTCACGCAAGGCGTCGCCAACATCGGGCCTGAAACGGAACAGGAGCATGTGCTTGATCACGCCGTTCCCGCCTGTCCCGATGGGAGCGACCGGGCCTCGTCGAGGGTGGGGAACACGCGGCATAGGGTTGATCGGGGATCGCTCTGGTCGAACATCTGGTTTCCAGCCTGGTCCTTTGCCTGCGCGAGAACACGGCGATGGCTGCTGAAGCGGCAGGGGAGTGCCGCTCGCCCCGATCCCGCCGCGCGTCGCGCACCCGATCATCCTCGTCTCGGGAGAGCTGATCAAACGCCTTTTCGCCCTGGCCTGCCGTGGGCCTGAATTGCCCACGGCAGAGGGACTGCCTCATTTGCCGGCGTTGACGTTGCGCCACTGGTCCGGCAGGCGCCCGTCGCGCCGGTATGCGGCGATGAAGCCGAACCGGTCGGTGCCGTATTCCGGCGCGGCGGCGGAGGCGTTGTCCAGGTGCATCACCTTCGAGCCGGGGCCGCGATAGGCCGGCCAGGCCGGCAGCCCTGCGCCGTTCGGGGTGCCGCCCTTGGCGAAGTTGGTCCAGTAGCTCATCAGCAGGTCGGAGAAGCCGCGGTCGGCATCGCTCGGTGCCGCCGTGTTGGGCGGGTAGATTTCCGGCGTCAGGGTGCCGAACACGAACGGCTGCTCGACGGTGTGTATGGGCACCGGCGCGTAGGGCGAGCTGTAGGAATACTGGTAGACGTAGACCGGCGCCCGCGACGTGAGCCACTGCCGCGCCAGCATCTCCCAGGTCTGCTGGGCGATGACCAGGTCGCCGGACAGCTGGTTGGCGGAACTGGTCGTCTGGGTCTCGTCGCCGGACGGGTAGAGGTAGTCGAACACGGTCAGCCAGTGGGCGCCGAACTGCTGGCTGGCGACGGAACGGAACTGCTGCGGCGTCGCGTGCGGCAGGTCGCGCGCGTCGAAGATCGGCAGGTCCTCGCGGTCGGTCCAGCCGCCCATCAGGGGAATCTTCGGCTGGGTGCCGTTGACGAAGGCGGCTCCCGGCGACTGGGGCAGGAACTGCCCGTCGATGCTTGGCGTGAACGCGGTCAGGCCCGGGTCGGTGGCGGGGTTCCAGGCCGAGACGGCGTTGAGCTGGGCGGCCGGGATGGCGCGCAGCCCCGCCGCGGTCTGGGTGCCGAGCTTGTCCGCCAGCGCGACGCCTTCCGCCAGCGCCTCCGGATGCGTCGACAGGGAGCCGTGCTCGCTGTCCCACCAGGCGCCGCTCTCGATGATCGCCTTCTGGAACAGGCCGCGCGCCGAGGGGGCCGCCATCAGAATGCCGATCGAGTGCGCGCCGGCGGACTGGCCGAACACCGTGACGTTGTTGGGGTCGCCGCCGAAGGACGCGATGTTGCGCCTGATCCAGCGCAGGGCGGCCACCTGGTCCTCCAGCCCGTAGGCGCCGGAGCTGCCGGCCTGCGCGTCCAGCGCCGGGTGGGCCAGGAAGCCGAACGCGTTCAGGCGGTAGTTCATCGACACCACCAACACGTCCCGGCCGGCCAGGTTGGTGCCGTCATCGGTGGGGTCGCCGGAGCTGCCGAACACGAAGCCGCCGCCATGAATCCACACCATGACCGGCTTCGGCCGTACGGCGGTGCCCGAGATCGGCTTCCACACGTTCAGAGTCAGGCAGTCCTCGCTCGGCTGCGGCGCGGCAGGGTTGGGCGGGCCGAACGGCGTGGCCCAGCAGGGCGCGCCGAAGGCAGTGGCGTCGCGCACCCCGGTCCAGGGCGCCGCGGGCTGCGGCGCCTCCCAGCGCAGCGCGCCGACCGGCGGCGCGGCGTAGGGGATGCCCTTGAAGGAGGTCACGCCGCTGGCGTCCGCCCCCTGCACCAGCCCGCCATCGGTTCGCACCGGGGACGAGGCGTGCGCGGACCCGGCCGAGAGGCACGCCAACGCGCCGGCGAGAACCGGCCAACCAGACAGCTTTGTCATCGCTTCTGCTTTCCCTTGGTCAGTGTTATGCAGCGAAAACCCTGGACAGGCCTTGCTCAAGATGCGCCGGGTCCAGGGGCGAGGCTGGCCGAAGGTTCCGACGGCCCGCCTGGGCCGCTGGAATGGCAGGCGGAGGCGGAGGCCGGCCTTGCCCGCTTCCTGCGTCACCCGCCACGGCCGCCGGCGTCACTCCTGCAGCCTGGCGTCCCAGAAGGCGCAGTGATGGTCTGCGCGGAACCGGCTTTCCGGCAGGGTGGCGATCTGGTCCTTCAGCGACAGCAGCCGCTGCGACAGGCGGTAGTCGAGCCACACCGGCGCCTCGGGCTGGGGGACCGCCGGGGTGCCGCTGATGGCAAGGTTCGTCCAGTAGCCGATGATCCGCTGCGACAGCGCCAGGTCCTTGCCGGTGACCGGGGTGCCGTTGGGCGAGGAGACGCCGAACACGTAGGGCAGCTCGGCGGTGTGGTAGGCGCCGTAGTTCAGGCCCGGCTCGGGCGGCCCGAGCAGCGGTCCCTGCGCCGGGTTCGGCTCGTTGAACTCGTAGCCGTACACAGCGACGTAGCGCGCCAGAGCCTTGCGCTTCTCCGACGTCACGCAGGCGGTGTTGCCGTCGGTGTAGACCGCGGCGAGCGCCTGGATGGGCGTCGGATAGGCGCTCAGCGGGTACTCGCCCTGCACCTGCTGCGCGTAGGCGCCATACAGGCGCTGGAGCTGCGCCGTGTAGCCGTCAGGCGTCAGCGGCCCGCCAAGCGCCGCCTCGATCGGCCAGACGAAGGCGGTCCCCTCGTCGTGGTTGGTGCCGAGGATGACCGGGACCCGGTTGAACTGCCCGGACCGGAACGCCTGGAGCGGCTGCTGCGGCAGCACGACGCCGTCCACCACCGGCAGCGAGCTGCCCGGCGGGGTGGCGGCCGGGCTCAGGAACGCATAGGCGGGCAGGGCGCGCAGGCAGGCCGCCACGTCGGCGGCGCCGGCGCAGCCGACCGCGGCGATCACGGTGGCGCCGCCGTTCGCCTCTGCCTGGGCGAGCGGCGGGTTGGGGATCTGGAAGCCGCCGACGGAGCTTTCCACGATGGCGTGCTGGAAGAGCCCGGCATTGGCCGGCGAGACCAGCGCGTACTCGGTGGAATCGGCCCCGGCGGACTCGCCGAACAGGGTCACGTCGCGGGGGTCGCCGCCGAACACCTGGATGTTGTCGCGCACCCAGCGCAGCGCCGCCTGCTGGTCCAGCAGGCCGTAATTGCCGGACACCTTCGACGGGCTTTCCGCGTCGAGCGCGGGCGCGGTGAGGAAGCCCAGCGCGCCGACGCGGTAGGTGATCGTCACCACGACGACGTTGCCCTGCTCGGCGATGTACTGGCCCGGGTAGTAGGGCGACGAGGCCGACCCCTGGGTGAACCCGCCGCCGGGGATATAGACCATCACCGGACGGCGGGCCGACGAGGCGTGGGCGGGCGTGTAGACGTTGAGGTAGAGGCAGTCCTCGCTGCCGATCGGGGTCGGCCGGACCTGCGGGCACGGGGTCGCGACCTGGGTGGCCTGCACCGGCGTGGTCCAGGGCGCGTGGGGCTGCGGCGGGCGCAGGCGCAGGTCGCCGACCGGCGGCGCGGCATAGGGCACACCCAGGAACGCGTCGATCGTGCCCTGATGCACTCCGATCACTTGGCCGCTGGCGGTGCGCGCGGTGGGCGGCGTGCCCGCCAGGCCAGCGGCCGCGGCCGGCCGGGCGGCCGCGGCGCCGAGCAGGCTGGCGCTGCCCAGCAGAGTCGCGATCAGCGTGCGGCGTGCCCTCGGCATCGCGCAGCGCGTGTTGTCGTCTGGCATCGGCTTGTCCTTTTTTGCCTGGCCGGGCCATGCCCGGCATGTGCCTGCGTTGCGCTGCCCGACGGCCCTGCCCGGGAGGCAGGGCCGCTTGGCAGCCCTGATCAGAACGGCTTGACGCTGGCGCCGGGCAACCGCCCGAGCGGGACCACCGCAACATCCAGGCCTCGATCCCGTCGCGCGGCCATTGCTTCTGCCTCCCGTTGATCGAGGTCCCGGACCGTAAGTTCAACCATCACCCGACGGCTTTCCCGTTGGAGCCGGCGGCTTCACGCCCGTCGTTCCGTGGCCGGGCGATGGGCCAGGGTCGAAGCCGCATCGCCCGGCCACGGGTGGTTCGCAGTCCGGGGCGAGGCCGGGATGGCCTGGCTCCGGCACTGCTGGACGCCGCGAGGACCCGGCGCGGCGTCCATGGGACCGGATCAGGCCCTGCCGCGCCCTAGCTCTGCGGCCTGCTGCCCCAGAAGCCGCAATGGTGATCGGCGAGGAACTGGCTCTCCGGAAGGTAGGTCACCTGGTCCTTCAGCGACAGCAACTGATGCGCCAGGCGATAGTCGAACCAGAGCGGGGTCTGCAACACGGGAGCAAGCGGGGTGCCGCTGATCGCCAGGTTCGTCCAGTAGGTGATGATCCTCTGCGACAGGGCCAGGTCCTTGCCCGTGACCGGAACGCCGGCGGGCGCGGACACGCCGAAGACGTAGGGCAGCTCGGCGGTGTGGTAGTCGCCGTAGGCCAGGCCCGGCTCGGGCGGCCCGAGCAACGGTCCCTGGGCCGGGTTCGGCTCGTTGAACTCGTAGCCGTACACAGGGACGTACTTCGACAGGGCAAGGCGCTTCGCCGCTGTCACGCAGGCGGTGTTGGCATCGGTGAAGACCGCGGCAAGCGCCTGGATCGGGCTCGGATAGGCGCTGGTCGGATACTGCGCCTCGACGGCCGCCGCGCCGCTGCGGTAGAGGTTCTGCAATTGGGCAGTGTAGCCGACGGCCGTCAGCGGGCCGCCCGCTGCCTCGATGGGCCACACGAAGGCGGTCCCCTCGTCGTGGTTGGTGCCGAGGATGACCGGGACCCGGTTGAACTGCCCGGACCGGAACGCCTGCAGCGGCTGCTGCGGCAGCACGACGCCGTCCACCACCGGCAGCGAGCTGCCGAGCGGGGTGGCGGCCGGGCTCAGGAACGCGGAGGCGGGCAGGGCGCGCAGGCAGGCCGCGACGTCTGCGCTGCCGGCGCAGCCGACCGCGGCGACCACGGCGGCGCCGCCGTTCGCCTCTGCCACGGCGAGCGGCAGGTTGGGGATCTGGAAGCCGCCGACGGAGCTTTCCACGATGGCCTGCTGGAAGAGCCCGGCATTGGCCGGCGAGACCAGCGCGTACTCTGTGGAGTCGCCGCCGGCGGACTCGCCGAACAGGGTCACGTTGCGCGGGTTGCCGCCGAACGCGCGGATGTTGTTCTGCACCCAGCGCAGCGCCGCCTGCTGGTCCAGCAGGCCGTAATTGCCGGACACCTTCGACGGGCTTTCCGCGTCGAGCGCGGGCGCGGTGAGGAAGCCAAGCGCGCCGACACGATAGGTGAGCACGACCACGACGACGCCCGCCTGCTCGGCGATGGTGCGGCCGTCGTAGTAGGGCGAGGACGCGGAGCCCTGCGTGAAGCCGCCGCCGGGGATGTAGACCATCACCGGTCGGTTGGCCGCCGCGTTGTTCGCGGGCGTGTAGACGTTGAGGTAGAGGCAGTCCTCGCTGCCGACGACGCCGGTCGGCGGCCGGACCTGCGGGCAGGGCGTGGCGACCTGCGTGGCCTGCACCGGGGTGGTCCAGGACGCGTGGGGCTGCGGCGGGCGGAGACGCAGGCTGCCGACAGGCGGCGCTGCGTAGGGAACGCCGAGGAACGCGCCGATCGCGCCTTCGCGTGTCCCGATCACGCTGCCCTTGTCGGTGCGCGCGGTGGGCGAGGCGGTGGCCAGGCCGTCGGCAGCGGCTGGCTGGACGGCCACGCCGCCGAGCAGGGTCGCGCCGCCGAGCGCGGCCACGGCCACTGCCCTGCAAGTCCGCGGCAGCCCGCGACGTTCAGAACGGTTTCGCTTCGTCATGTCTTCTCCTGTGTGGCCAGTCCGCACCCGGCACGCAACCGCATCTGGCTGCCCGCCGGCCGCGCCTGGCTGCAGGTCCGGCGGGAGTCCCGGCCAGAGCTGTTGCACCAACGATCGTTGAGGTTGATCTGTCAGCAAGTAAGGCCGGGCTTTGCCCAGACCCGCCAAAGGCCAGGAGCCTTCGGCAACCTCTCCCTCAAGAAGTGGACTCCGCAAGTGAGCTTTTGGCGGGGTTTGAGACAGGAAGTTAGTCTTAACTTGTTTTAACCATCACTATCAAGAACCATTTGTGTCAAAACCTGATGCGCCTGCGCGCAGGCCTGGACTCCCACTTTCCCGTGACTTCCGAAACTGCCGCGCGGGAGGTCAGCACCCGGGCGGGCCTGCGCCTCGTCGGGGAGCCTGACCTGCAAGACAGGCAAGGCTGGGCTCCGCCCAGACCCGCCAGGGGGGAGGCCCCCC
>CAXSES010000096.1:0-9564 GCA_964236225.1 uncultured Acetobacteraceae bacterium | reverse complement strand
GCGCCCAGCCTTGCTTGCCGCCTTTCGGGTCGCGTGGTTCACCTGCGCCCGCAGAGGCGCTACGGTGCGCGGTCTGCATTCCGGAGGGTGTGTTCTTGGGCCTGACGCAGCCGGGCGATCCGCCGCCGTATTTCGAGGCCCACCTGTTCGTGTGCTGCAACCGCAGGCCCGAAGGCCACGCGCGCGGCTCCTGCGCGGCGGCGGGGTCGGAGCGGCTGCGCGACTACATGAAGGCCAGGGCCAAGGAGCTTGGGCTGGGCGCGCGGGTGCGGGTCAACGGGGCGGCGTGCCTGGACCGCTGCGAGCTGGGGCCGTGCGTGGTGATCTACCCCGAGGGCGTCTGGTACAGGATCGGCTCGACCGAGGACGTGGATGCGGTGCTGCGGCGCCACCTGGTCGAGGGCGGGCGGGCGTCGGAGCTGATGCTGCCGGCGCGATGACGGCGCGGGCGGAGGCCGCCCGGCGATGAGCGCGTCGGACACGATCATGGCGGTGGCCAGCGGGTCGGGGCAGGCTGCGGTCGCGGTGCTGCGGCTGAGCGGGCCCGGGTGCGGGGCCGCGCTGGACCGGCTGTGCGGGCGGCCGGCGCCGCGGCGCGCGTCGCTGCGGACGCTGCGCGAGCCCAGTCGCGAAGACGGGCGCGCGGCCGGGCACGAAGACGGGCGCCAGGCCGGGCACGAAAACGGGCATGAGGATGGGCACGAAGACGGGCATCAGGCCGGGCGCGAGGCCGGGCGCGAAGATGGGCGCCAGGACGGCGCGGGGTGGGGCGCAGGGGTGCTGGACCGTGCGCTGGTGCTGTGGATGCCGGGGCCGGGAAGCTACACGGGCGAGGACTGCGCGGAGCTGCACCTGCATGGCGGGGTGGCGGTGGTCGCGGCGGTGGCGGCGGCGCTGGCGCGGCTCGGGGTGAGGCCCGCGGAGGCGGGGGAGTTCACGCGGCGCGCGGTGCTGGCGGGGCGCATGGACCTGCTCGCGGCGGAGGGCGTGGCCGACCTGGTGGCGGCGTCGGGCGAGGCGCAGCGGCGGCAGGCGCTGCGGCAGATGGAGGGCGGGCTCGGGCGCAGGCTCGCGGGGTGGGCGGAGCGGCTGCGCGGGGTGCTGGCGCAGCAGGAGGCGCTGATCGACTTCCCCGACGAGGACCTGCCGCCCGAGGTCGAGGCGCTGCTGCTGGCCGAGATGCGGGCGCTTGCGGCGGAGATGCGGCAGGGGCTCGCTGACGGGGTGGCGGGCGAGCGGGTGCGCGACGGGGTGGTGGTGGCGGTGGCAGGGCCGCCGGACGTGGGCAAGTCGAGCCTGGTGAACGCGCTGGCCGAGCGCGAGGTGGCGATCGTGGCGGCGGGGCCCGGCACCACGCGCGACGTGCTGGAGGTGGCGCTCGATGTCGGCGGGGTGAGGGTGGCGCTGCTCGACACGGCGGGGCTGCGCGACACCGCGGACCCTGTGGAGGCGGAGGGCGTGCGCCGGGCCAGGGCGCGGGCGGCGGCGGCGGACCTGGTGATCCTGGTGCGCGACGCGGGCGCGGCCGGGCCGGACGAGGCGGCGGACCTGCCGGGGCCGCCGGTGCCGGGACCGCCGGTGATCGTGGTGCTCAACAAGGCGGATCTGGGTCCGGGCGAGGCGGCGGGCGGGGGATTGCGGGTCAGCGCGCGGACGGGGCTGGGGGTGGCGGCGCTGCGGGCGCGGCTGGCCGACGAGGTCGGGCGGCTGGTGGCCACGGGGGGCGTGCCGCTGACGCGGGCGCGGCACCGCGCGGCGCTGGGCGAGGCGGTGGCGGCGCTGGGGCGGGCGGAGGCGGTGGCGTGGCCGGAGCTGCGCGGCGAGGAGCTGCGGCTGGCGCTGCGGGCGGTGGGGCGGATCACCGGGGCGGTGGACGTCGAGGCGCTGCTGGACACGGTGTTCTCGCGGTTCTGCATCGGAAAGTAGCGGCAGGAAGCAAGGCCAGGGGCTCTGCCCCCCTGCCTGGAAGCGGGGACCCCGCCAAAGGCTCGCCTTTGGAATCCACTACTTAAGTAAATCGGTTTCCAAAGGCCTGCCTTTGGCGGAGTTTGAGGCAGAGCCTCAACCTTGCCTGTCTTCCCTGCCGTTCTGCTAAGACGCCGCATCGGGCGGGAGGCGTGGGATGGTCGGGTTCGACGTGGTGGTGGTGGGCGCGGGCCATGCCGGGTGCGAGGCGGCGGCGGCGGCGGCGCGGGTGGGCGCGCGCGTGCTGCTGCTGACCCACCGGCTCGCGACGGTGGGCGAGATGTCGTGCAACCCCGCGATCGGCGGCATCGGCAAGGCGCACCTGGTGCGCGAGGTGGACGCGCTCGACGGGCTGATGGCGCGCGCGGCGGACGCGGCGGCGATTCACGTCAAGCTGCTCAACCGCAGCAAGGGCGCGGCGGTGCAGGGCCTGCGGATGCAGGCGGACCGGGGGCTGTACCGGGCGGCGGTGCAGGCGCTGCTGGCGCAGACCAAGGGGCTCGTGGTGCGGGCGGGGGCGGTCGAGGACCTGGTGGTGGACGCGGGCGGCCGGGTCGCGGGGGTGGCGTGCGCGGGCGGCGAGCGGGTGGCGTGCGCCGCGGTGGTGGTCACGGCGGGGACGTTCCTGCGCGGCGTGATCCACGTGGGCGACGCGCGTGTGCCGGCGGGGCGGGCGGGCGAGGCGCCGGCGGTGGCGCTGGGCGCGCGGCTGGAGGCGCTGGGGCTGCCGACGGGGCGGCTGAAGACGGGGACGCCGCCGCGTCTGTCGCGGGCCAGCCTGGACTGGGAGGGGCTGGCGCGCGACCCGGGCGATGCCGAGGTCGAGGCGTTCAGCCGGATGGGCGCGGGCGTGCGCAACGGCCAGGTCGAGTGCCGGGTGACGGGGACCACGGAGGCGACGCACCGGGTCATCCGCGACAGCCTGCATTTGTCGGCGGTGTACGGCGGCGGGATTTCCGGGCGGGGACCGCGCTACTGCCCGTCGATCGAGGACAAGGTGGTGCGGTTCGCGGACCGCACGCGCCACCAGATTTTCCTGGAGCCGGAGGGGCTGGACGACGACACGGTGTATCCGAACGGCATCTCGACCAGCCTGCCGGAGGCGGTGCAGGCGGCGATACTGCGCACGATCCCCGGGCTGGAGCGGGCGGTGGTGCTCAGGCCGGGCTATGCGATCGAGTACGACTACGTGGACCCGCGCGCGTTGACGCCGGGCTTCGCCGTGAAGGCGCTGCCTGGGCTGTATCTCGCGGGGCAGGTGAACGGCACCACAGGCTACGAGGAGGCGGCGGCGCAGGGGCTGCTGGCCGGGGTGAACGCGGCGCGCCTGGCGGGGGGGCTGGGGGAGGTCTCGCCGTCCCGCTCGGAGGCGTATCTGGGGGTGATGGCGAGCGACCTGACGACGCTGGGGGCGAGCGAGCCGTATCGGATGTTCACCTCGCGCGCGGAGTTCCGGCTCTCCCTGCGCCAGGACAACGCCGACCTGCGGCTGACGGCGCTGGGCGAGATTTGGGGGTGCGTGGGGCCCGCGCGGGCGGCGGCGCACGCGGCGCTGATGGGCGAGATAGGGGCGGCGTCGGCGCGGGCGGAGGCGGACGGGGCGCTGCCGGGGGCGCTGGCGACGCACGGGGTCGCGGTGGCGGCGGACGGGCGGCGGCGCAGCGTGTCGGAGCTGATGGCGCAAGCGCAGGACGCGGCGGCGCTGGACCGGGCGTTCCCATGGCTGCGCGCCCTGCCGCCCAGGGTCAGGCGGCACCTGGAGGTCGAGGCGCAATATGCGGGCTACCTGCCGCGGCAGAGGTCCGAGATGCGCAGCCTGGCGGCGGAGGCGGCGGTGGGGCTGCCGTCAGGGCTGGACTATGCGCGGGTGGGCGGGCTCAGCACGGAGGCGCGCGAGGCGCTGTGCAGGGTCAGGCCTGGGACCCTGGCGGCGGCGACGCGCATCCCCGGGGTGACGCCGGCGGCGCTGCTGGCCGTGCTGGCGCATGTGCGCCAGGGAGCGGCAGCGGCGCGGGCGGGGTGAGGGGGTGACAAGGCAGAAAGCAAGGCTGGGCTCTGCCCAGACCCGCCAGGGGCGAGCCGCCCCTGGACCGGCTTTAATTAGTAGTGGATTCCAAAGGCTTGCCTTTGGCGGAGTTTGAGGCAGAGCCTCAACCTTGCTTTGCTGGTCAACTCGGGGGCATTGCATGGGCGGGTCATGCCGGGACCGCAACTATGTTTCACGTGAAACATTGGGCCGGATCGAGACCTATTCGGGGGAGCTGCTGCGCTGGAACCCGAGGATCAACCTGGTGGCGCGCGGCGACGAGTCGCGGGTGTGGGCGCGGCACGTCGAGGACTCGCTGCAACTGCTGGCGCTGATGCCGGACGGGCTGGCGCAGGGGTTCGGCGGCGAGGGCGGGGCGGCGCAGGCGGTGGATCTGGGATCGGGCGGCGGGTTCCCAGGGATGGTGCTGGCGATCGCGTCGGGGGTGGGGTTCGCCCTAGTCGAGAGCGACGCGCGCAAGGCGGCGTTCCTGCGCGAGGCGGCACGGCTGGCCGCCGCACCCGTCCGGGTGCTGGCGCAGCGAATCGAGTCGGCGCCGCCGCAGGGCGCGATGCTGGTGACAGTGCGGGCGCTGGCGCCGTTGCCCAGGCTGCTGCCCCTGGTGGCGCGCCACCTGGCGCCGGGGGGCACGGCGCTGCTGATGAAGGGCGCGGGGCACGATCGCGAATTGACCGAGTCGGCCGCGGACTGGCACATGAAGGTCATGCGACATCCAAGCCGGACCGACCCGGACGGCACCATCCTGCACGTCACAGACCTGCGCCCCGCGAGGCCGGGACATGGCTGACGCAGCGCACGGGGCCGTCGCCGGCGTGCGCGCGGCGCAGGGCGGCGCGGCGACCCTGACGCGGGGCGGCACGGCAGGGGAGACGCAGGGCGCCGCCGCGGCAGGGACCACGCAAGGCGCCGCCGCGGCGCAGGGCAGCCCGGCGAGGGGGACGGCCCGCGTGTTGGCGATCGCCAACCAGAAGGGCGGCGTCGGCAAGACCACGACGGCGATCAACCTCGCCACCGCCCTGGCCGCGGCAGGCCAGCGCGTGCTGCTGGTCGACCTCGATCCGCAGGGCAACGCCTCCACCGGGCTGGGGCTCGACCGCGCGGCGCGCTCGGAAGGCACCTATGCGGCGCTGGTCGAGGGCCGGCCGGTCGATGGACTGGTGCGGCCGAGCCTGGTGCCCGGCCTCGACCTGCTGCCGGCCGACACCGACCTGGCCGGCGCGGAGCTGGAGCTGGTGGCGCTGGAGCGGCGCGAGTACCGGCTGCGCGAGGGCCTCGCGGCGGTCGCCTCGCGCTACGGCTTCGTGCTGATCGACTGCCCGCCGGGGCTCGGGCTGCTCACGCTGAACGGCCTGGTCGCGGCGCAGGGCGTGCTCGTGCCGCTGCAGTGCGAGTATTTCGCCCTCGAGGGCATCAGCATGCTGGTGCAGACCGTCGAGCGGGTGCGGCGCGCGCTGAACCCGGTGCTGCGGCTGCAGGGCATCGTGCTCACCATGCACGACAGGCGCAACAACCTGTCCGAGCAGGTCGCGGCCGACGTGCGCGGCTTCTTCGGGGCGCAGGTGTACGAGACCGTGATCCCGCGCAACATCCGCGTCTCCGAGGCGCCGAGCCACGGCAAGCCGGTGCTGCTGTACGACATACGCTCGCCGGGGGCACAGGCCTACGTGAAGCTGGCGGCGGAGATGCTGCGGCGCGAGCGGGCGCTCAGGGTGCGATGACGCGAGAGGAAGCAAGGCCAGGGCTCTGCCCTGGACCCGCTGGGGGCAGGCGCCCCCAGACCCGCGCCCATAAAGGAAAGGCGGGACGTGCCGCCGGCCCAAGTCGGGGTTTCCAAAGGCGAGCCTTTGGCGGGGTCCAGGGGCAGAGCCCCTGGCCTTGCTTCCTGGCCTACTTGTGAGCCGCGACGCCCCGCGCCTGGGCCGCGGCCTGGCCGCCCTGCTGGGCGACGCGCCGGCGGAGGGCCTGCCGGTGCGGGTGCTGCCGCTCGGCGTGCTCGGCCCCGGGCCGTTCCAGCCGCGCACCGCGGTCTCCGCCGCCGCGATGGCGGAGCTGGCGGAGTCCGTGCGCCGCCAGGGCATCCTCCAGCCGATCCTGGCGCGCTCCTCGCCCGGCGAGCCTGGGCGGTTCCAGATCATCGCGGGCGAGCGTCGCTGGCGCGCGGCCCAGGCGGCCGGCCTGCACGAGATCCCCGTGCTGGTGCGCGAGCTGGGCGACGCCGAGGCGATGGCCGCGGGGCTGGTGGAGAACCTGCAGCGCCAGGACCTCAACCCGATCGAGGAGGCGGAGGGCTTCGCGCGGCTGACCGGCGAGTTCGGCCTGACGCAGGAGCAGCTCGGCGAGGCGATCGGCAAGTCGCGCTCCCACGTCACCAACGCGCTGCGGCTGCTGAACCTGCCGGACGCGGTGCGCGGCGAGGTGGCGTCCGGCGCGCTGTCGGCCGGGCACGCGCGGGCGCTGATGGGCCACCCGGAGCCGGCGAAGGCGGCGCTCCAGGTGATCGCGCGCGGGCTGAACGTGCGCCAGACCGAGGCGCTGTCCGTGGCGAGCCTCGGCGCGCGGCCGCCCAAGCCGCGCGCGGAGGAGACGGAGGTGCGGGCGATGGAGCGCGAGCTGTCGGCGCATCTCGGGCTCGCGGTGCGCGTCAGCTTCGACGGGCGAGGCGGGTCGGTGAAGCTGAGCTATAAGAGCCTGGAGCAGCTCGACGGGATCGTGGCGCTGCTGAAGGGCTGAAGGTCAGCGCGTCCTGGTGGGCAGAAGCCGAGACCCGATGGAGGTCGAGGCTCGTTCCAGGGCCCTGCTTCCTGCTCGCTATTTGGAGTCGGAGGAAGGCTTTGCCTCGGCGCGCGGCGTGGCGGGTCGCATTGGCGCCGGCGGCGGAGGCCTGACGATGATGCGCGACGTCGTGTTGATGCCGCCCTTATCCACTCGGCCCTCGGTAATGGGCCTTACCTTGTCAAAGCCGTCCATTGCCACGCCAGTGGGCTTCGTCATGATCTGTTGTCCTTTGTCAATCGGGCGGCTGGTAGGGAAACTCGATGTGGATGGCATCCGGGGGACGGGCAAGGTAGAGGCGAGGCGTTCGATACAGTTCCTGGCTCTCGAAGTCATACACGATTACCTTTAACAGCACCAACTCACGAACCCGGTCTGTTTCCGAAAAAGTGTTCACCCAACCCGCGTAAACGCATCGCTGCTCGAAGTCACGGACATGCACATACTCAACCTCCTCATCAGTCGAGTTAAATATGTAATCCCAGACATCCTCATCGCCGTACTTCTTAGTGGCGCGTATAAACTGAAGGAAATTGGTGAGTATCTTATAACGGGCAGCATAGAGCCAGGCGATTGCCAGCAAGCTCGCAATCGGAAGCGCCCATAATACTTCAAGCATGACATCACGGCCGACGACCTCGTGGCTGGACGCATCCGCCAGTTCGGCCATGCGAAAAGGTCGTTGAATTACCGCAAAGAGGAGGAACTCGAAGGCATAGGTGGTGATGCCGAACAGAAAGGTTCGGAGGAGGAACTGTGCTTCGGATTGCTTGACCTTCGCTGCGTAGCTGGCATCAAGCGAGGCCCAGATGATGCCTGGAAGGAAGATGATCGCCAGTTGCAGGATCAGAAGATCGATCTTCACCGGGATTCCTGTCGTGCGGGTGGGAAATGGCTGCGGGACATCTGCGATGGTAAGGCCGAACGACCTTTGCTGACGGGACGCCGGGTCCAGGGGCGGCTCGCCCCTGGCGGGTCTGGGCAGCGCCCAGCCTTGCTTCCTGCCGCCGTTCCCCGCCGCTACAACCCCGCGATGCCCAGCCCCGGCACCGCCCCGTCCGCCCTGCGCCTGCTGACGCCATTCCTGCGCCGCTACGCCCGGCAGGGCGCAGCCGCGGTCGCCTGCCTGCTGGCCTCCTCGGGGCTGGTGCTGCTGCTCGGCCAGGCGGTGCGGCGACTGGTCGATGGCGGGCTCGCCACCGGCAGCCAGGCGCAGCTCGACGCCACCGCGCTCGGCGTGGCGGCGGTGGTGGCGGGGCTGGCGCTCGCCACCGCGTGCCGCTTCGCGCTCGTCACCTGGCTGGGCGAGCGCGTCGGCGCCGACCTGCGCCGCCGCGTGTTCGACCACGTCACCACCCTCTCGCCCGCCTGGTTCGAGACCGCGCGCACCGGCGACGTGCTCTCGCGCCTGCTCGCGGACACCGCGGTGCTCCAGGCGCTCGCAGGCTCGGCGATCAGCCAGTGGCTGCGCAGCGCGGTGCTGCTGGCGGGCGCCTTCGCCATGCTGGTGGCGACCAGCCCTGGGCTGTCGCTGGTGGTCGTCGCGGTGGTGCCGTTCGTGGTCGTGCCCCTGGTGCTGGTCTCGCGGCGGGAGCGCGCCCTGTCGCGCGTGGCGCAGGAGCGCGTGGCCGACCTCGCGGCGCTGGCCGAGGAGACGATCTCCAGCCTGCGCACGGTGCAGGCCTTCACAGGCGAGCCCCAGGCCCGCGCCCGCTTCGGCCACGCCACGGAGCGCGCGGTCGCCGCCGCGCGGGCGCGCATCCGCTCGCGCGCGCTGGTGATCGGGGGGGTGATCCTGCTCGGCTTCGGCGCGATCACCCTCTCGCTCTGGGTCGGCGGGCGCGCTGTGCTGCACGCTCGCATGACAGGCGGCGCGCTGTCGGCCTTCGTGTTCTACGCGGTGATCGTCGCGACCTCCGGCGCCGGCCTCAGCGAGCTGTGGGGCGAGCTGCAGCGCGCCGCCGGCGCCGCCGACCGAATCGCAGAGCTGCTGGCCGTGCGCCCCACCCTCGCCGTGCCCGCCTCGCCGCGCGCCCTGCCGGTGCCCGGCCAGGGGCGCGTCGCGTTCGAGGCGGTGGAGTTCAGCTACCCCGCGCGGCCCGGGCAGCCGGCGCTGCGCGACTTCTCGCTCGCGGTGGCGCCGGGCGAGACCGTGGCGCTGGTCGGCCCGTCGGGCGCGGGGAAGACCACGGTGTTCCAGCTCCTGCTGCGCTTCCACGACCCGGGCACGGGCGTCGTGCGACTCGACGGCGTGGACCTGCGCGACGCCGACCCGGCGGCGGTGCGCGCGCGCCTCGGGCTGGTGGCGCAGGACCCGGTGGTGTTCGGCGCGGACGTGTGGACCAACCTGCGCCTCGGGCGTCCCGGGGCCACGGACGACGAGGTGCGCGCGGCGGCGCAGGCAGCCTCGTGCGGCTTTCTCGACGCGCTGCCGCAGGGCTACGCGACGTTCCTGGGCGAGCGCGGCGTGCGGCTGTCGGGCGGGCAGCGGCAGCGCCTGGCGATCGCGCGCGCCATCCTGCGCGACGCGCCCGTGCTGCTGCTCGACGAGGCCACCAGCGCGCTCGACGCGCAGAGCGAGGCGGCGGTGCAGGGCGCGCTGGCCCGGCTCGCGTCGCGCACCACGCTGGTGATCGCGCACCGCCTCGCCACGGTGCGCAGGGCGGACCGCATCGTGGTCATGGACGCGGGGCGGATCGTGGCCACGGGCACGCACGACGCGCTGGTCCGCGAGGGCGGGCTGTACGCGAGGCTCGCGGCGCTGCAGTTCGACGCGCCGC
>CAXSES010000095.1:0-9684 GCA_964236225.1 uncultured Acetobacteraceae bacterium | reverse complement strand
ACGGCCATTGCCAGCCCCGCCGGTGTCGGCGCGGCTTCTGGCGGCCCGACTTCTGACGGTGCGACTTCTGGCGGTGCGGCGCCGGGGGACGGCAGGGCCGGGACCGGTGGCGAGGAGGCCGGAGCGGGCGTGGTGCCGGGCGGGGCCTTCCTGGCGCGTGCGGACCCGCGAGGGGTGGCGCGCGGACCGACCGGTTCCCGCGCGCCAGCGTCGGCGGACGGGCCTGCCGGCCCGAACAGGTCCGGCTGGCGCGGGTCGGCGGGGCGGGAACGCTTGCTCACGCCCGCAGCATACAGCACCCCTGCGCCGTGTCCCCTCCGCCGTGCCGCGCCCAGGGCCCGGAGCGCCTGGCGCGGCCGAGGCGTCGCATCCCTCAACAGGCCATGCGCCCCTGACGCCCCGACCCGTGTCACCGGTACCCGGGGAATGCAGGTCCGGGGCGGCTCGCCCCGGCGGGTCCAGGGCAGAGCCCTGGCCTTGCCTTGCGTTGCGCCTGGCATGGCCGGCGCGTGGCTCCGCGGGCTGTCGCGTGCTATGGGCGCGCCGCCATGTTGCTCCGCACTCTCCCGCCGCCGCTTGCCGAGGCGCTGCCGCGCCTGCCGCCCGGCGCCACGATCCTGCAGGTGCTGCCCTCTCTGATGTCGGGCGGGGTGGAGCGCGGCACGGTGGAGATGGCCGAGGCGATCACCCGCGCCGGCGGCCGCGCCCTGGTCGCCAGCGCGGGCGGGCCGATGGTGCGCGCTGTCGAGCATGCCGGGGGCGAGCATGTCTGGATCGACCTGATGACGCGCGACCCGCTGAGCGTCTGGCGCAACGCGGGGCGGCTGGCGTCGCTGGTGCGCTCGCGGCGCGTGGCGCTGGTGCATGCGCGCTCCCGGGCGCCGGCGTGGTCGGCGTGGCTGGCGGCGCGGCGCACCGCAACGCCGCTGGTCACGACCTGGCATGGGGTGCACGGCGAGGATTTCCCGGGCAAGCGGCAGTACAACGCGGTGCTGGCGCGCGGCGCGCGGGTGATCGCGATCAGCGACTTCGTGGCGGCCCAGGTGGCGGGGCGGCACGGCGTGGGGCCGGACCGGCTCCGGGTGATCCCGCGCGGCGTGGACGTCGCGGCGTTCGACCCCGCCGTGGTGTCCGGGGCGCGGCTGCACCGGCTCGCGGCGGCGTGGCGGCTGCCCGACGGGATGGGCGTGGTGATGCTGCCGGCGCGGCTGGCGCGCTGGAAGGGACATGCGGTGCTGCTGGATGCGCTGGCGCTGCTGGGGCGCACGGATGTGTGCGCGGTGCTCGTCGGCGCGGAGGACGGGCGAGGGCGGCATGGCGAGGAGCTGATGGCGCGGGCGGCGCGGCTCGGGCTCAGCGGGCGGCTGCGCCTGGTCGGGCATTGCGACGACATGCCTGCGGCGCTGCTGCTGGCCGACGCCGTGGTGAGCGCCTCGCTGCGGCCGGAGCCGTTCGGGCGGGTGGTGATCGAGGCGCAGGCGATGGGCCGCGCGGTGATCGCCGCGGAGGGCGGGGGCGCCGCGGAGACCATCGAACCGGGCGTCACCGGCTGGCGCGTGCCGGCGGGCGACGCCGCTGCGCTGGCGGCGACTCTGGCGGTGGTGCTGGCGCTGCGGCAGGACGAGCGCGCGGCGCTCGGCGCGCAGGCACGGGCGGCGGTGCTCGCGAGGTTCACTGCGGCGCGGATGCAGGCGGCGACGCTGGCGGTGTACAACGAGCTGCTGGGGTGAGGGAAGGACGCAAGGCTGGGCTCTCCCTCCGCCTGCCATTCCAATGGCCCAAGCGGGCCATCGTAACCTTTGGCAGGCTACGCCCAGACCCGCAAAGGGTCCAAGGACCCTTTGATCCCATTGACTTAAGGAAAGCCGGTCCAGGGGGGCTTCCCCCTGGCGGGGTCCAGGGGCAGAGCCCCTGGCCTTCCCGCGTGCTGGTGATCCGCCTCGGGGCGCTCGGCGACTTCGTGCTGTCGTTCCCCGCTTTCGCGGCGATCCGGGCGCACCATCCCGGCGCGCGCATCACGCTGCTGACCACGGCGCCGTTCGCGGCGGTGGCCGGGCTGGCGCCGTGGTTCGACGCGGTTGTGGTGGATGCGCGGCCGAGGGCGTGGGACCTGGCGGGGCTGTGGCGGCTGCGCCGCGCGCTGCGGGGGCACGACCTGGTGTACGACCTGCAGACGTCGGGGCGGTCGTCGCGTTACTTCCGGCTGGCGGGGCGGCCAGCGTGGTCGGGGGTGGCGCCAGGGTGCTCGCTGCCGCACGCGGACCCGGGGCGCGACGGGATGCACACGATTGAGCGGCAGGCAGGGCAGCTCCGGTGCGCCGGGATCGGGCCAGGCGACGGGGTCTGGCCGGGAGGTGGGGAGGGCTGGCCGGACCTGTCGTGGCTGGTGCGGGCGGGCAGGGTGGCGGGCCTGCCGGGGCGCTACGCGGTGCTGGTGCCGGGGGCGGCGCCGCACCGGCCGGGGAAGCGCTGGCCGGCGGGGCGATTCGCGGCGCTCGGGGGGGTGCTCGCGGGGCGGGGGATGGCGGCGGTGGTGGTGGGCGGAGCGGGCGATGTCGCGCTGGCGGCCGGGGTGGCGGGCGCGTGCCCGGGGGCGCTCGACCTCGCGGGGCGCACGGACATCCCGTCGCTGGCGGCGGTGCTGGCGGGGGCGGAGGTGGTGATCGGCAACGACACCGGGCCGATGCACCTGGCGGCGGCGCTGGGGCGGCCGTGCGTGGTGCTGTTCTCGGACGAGAGCGACCCGGCGCTGACGGCGCCGCGCGGGGCGGGGGCGGGTCAGGTCAGGGTTCTGCATGCGCCCGACCTGCGCGGGCTGGCGGTGGAGCGGGTTGCGGCGGCGCTGCCGTGACGCCATAGAGGACGGCCCGCCGCGCGGGCCCTGGTTACGGAAGATGGCCGCCGCGCCGGCCTGGCCGCGCGGGCTTGTCTGCGCCGTGGCGGGCCCGTCCGCCGCGGCGGATCGCGCGCCAGCGGGCGCGTCGCACCAGGAGCCCATGCCATGCCGGCGATCACCCTGCCCGATGGCTCGATCCGCCGCTTCGAGGGGGCGGTGAGCGGAGCCGAGCTGGCGGCCGCGATCGGGCCGGGGCTGGCCAAGGCGGCGCTGGCGATGCGTGTGGACGGGGCGCTGCTGGACCTGGCGCGGGCGATCGAGCACGACGCGGCGGTGCGGTTCGTGACGCGGCGGGACCCGGAGGCGCTGGACCTGATCCGCCACGACGCGGCGCACGTGCTGGCGGAGGCGGTGCAGTCGATGTTCCCGGGCACGCAGGTGACGATCGGGCCACCGATCGAGGACGGGTTCTACTACGATTTCGCGCGCGATGTCCCTTTCACGACCGAGGACTTCCCGGCGATCGAGGCGAGGATGCGCGAGATCATCGCGGCCGACGCGGCGTTCGCGCGAGAGGTGTGGGACCGCGACGAGGCCATTGCGTTCTTCGAGGGGCGCGGCGAGGCGTACAAGGCGGAGCTGATCCGCGACCTGGGCGCGGACCAGGTCATCACCCTGTATCGGCAGGGCGGGTGGGTCGATCTGTGCCGCGGGCCGCACATGCGCGGCACCGCGGACGTGGGCGCGGCGTTCAGGCTGATGAAGGTTGCGGGGGCGTATTGGCGCGGGGACCACCGCAACCCGATGCTGTCGCGTATCTACGGGACGGCGTGGCGGGACCGGTCGGAACTCGATGCGTATCTGCACCGGCTTGAGGAGGCGGAGCGGCGCGACCATCGTCGGATCGGGCGCGAAATGGATCTGTTCCACATCCAGGAGGAGGCGGTGGGCAGCGTCTTCTGGCACGAGAAGGGGTGGCGGCTGTACAGGACCTGCGAGGCGTACATGCGCAGGCGGCTGGACGCGGCGGGGTATGGCGAGGTCAGAACGCCGCAGCTCGTGGACAGGGCGCTGTGGGAGCGGTCGGGGCACTGGGAGAAGTACCGCGAGCACATGTTCGTGGCGCGCGTGGAGGACGAGGACAAGGACCTGGCGCTGAAGCCGATGAACTGCCCGTGCCACGTGCAAATCTTCAACCAGGGGCTGAGGTCGTACCGCGAGCTGCCGCTGAGGATGGCGGAGTTCGGGGCGTGCCACCGCTACGAGCCGTCGGGCGCGCTGCACGGGATCATGCGGGTGCGCGGCTTCACGCAGGACGACGCGCACATCTTCTGCACGGAGGCGCAGGTGGCCGACGAGACGGCGCGGTTCGTGGCGCTGCTGCGCTCGGTGTACGCGGATTTCGGATTCTCCGAGTTCAGGGTGAAGTTCGCGGACCGGCCGGACCAGCGCACCGGCGACGACGCGACCTGGGACAGGGCGGAGGCGGCGCTGCGCGAGGCGTGCGCGATCGCGGCGGTCGATTACGAGGTCAACCCGGGGGAGGGCGCGTTCTACGGGCCGAAGCTGGAGTTCGTGCTGCGCGACGCGATCGGGCGGGACTGGCAGTGCGGGACGCTGCAGGTGGATTTCGTGCTGCCAGGGCGGCTCGACGCGTCGTTCGTGGGCGAGGACGGGGCGCGTCACCCGCCTGTGATGCTGCACAGGGCGATCCTGGGCAGCTTCGAGCGGTTCATCGGCATCCTGATCGAGCAGTACGCGGGGCGGTTCCCGCTGTGGCTGGCGCCGGTGCAGGCGGTGGTGGCGACCGTCGTTTCGGATGCGAACCCTTACGCGGAGGTGGTGGCGGAGCGGCTGCGGGCGGCAGGGCTGGCGGTGCGCGTCGACCTGCGCAACGAGAAGATCAACGCGAAGGTGCGCGAGCACAGCCTGGCGCACGTGCCGGTGCTGGTGGTGGTGGGGCGGCGGGAGGCGGAGGAAGGAACTGTGGCTTTGCGGCGGCTGGGGAGTGCGGCGCAGGAGGTGGTGGGGCTGGAGGAGGCGGTGGCGGGGCTGGGGGCGGAGGCGAGGGCGCCGGATTTAAGGTAAGGAGTAGGAGAGGGGATAGGGTTCGTAGAGGCGCTACCCTGAATCCATCAAAAAGGTAAACACATTGCTAACTGGCATTCTAGTGCCGAGTAATTGCGAGTGTCCTTCTCACGAAATCGAGTAGCTCAGAATCATTGATAGTTTCCGTTTCGTAAGTGTGATTCGTGTCGTGATGAAATCGGTTTGCATAAGCGAGAATGTCGCGAAGTTCCTGCGTTCTTGCGGTGTCGAGTATTTGCTGTGGTGTGCCGATATGTTGGTGTGATGAGTTCACGAATTTGCCAAGCATATCGCCTGGCTTTAAATGATCCGGGTAGGCGACCCGAAAAAATTTTTCGAGCATGAAGCGGAGAGCTTCGGCCACCTTCCGATTGTCAGGGGAGCTGCTTTCCAGATAATCCCGCAGCAAGGCGTGTCGTTTATCGTGCTCAGTCACCAAATCATGACTGATGACCCAGCCTCGAAGGGTGGAGCCGTCGCCATGGCGTACAATTTCAACGGCTGTCCGCGTTGTCTTGTCAGCGGCCTCCCAAACCTGACAGAGGAACGGCTTTGAATGGGAAAGCAAGACTATTTGTCCGACACTCCTTGCGAGCCGGCCCACCTCTCCGATCGTATTTAGATGGCGATGCTCATCGAGGCTGGTCATCGGATCGTCAATTACGACAATTTTTCTATACAAGTTGGGATCGCAATCAAGAGAAGCAAAGAAAAAAGCAAGCGCAAGCGTATTACGGTCTCCTGCGCTGAGCGTGCTGCTAAAGGATGGAGCACCTGGCGTCGCAGCAGCGCCGATCGCAACTGCATGTGTGCCAATTAAGACACTGTAAGTGCAGGCAGAACCGGTGCGCGTCGTTGACGATAGCACTCGTGTAAGCCGAAACCCAGCGCCGAATTTTCGCAGGTATTCGTTGATCGCGATCTCATATGTCGGGAAAACAGTACTACGATAAGTATCGAGCGCCTGGCGTGCCGCCGCTCGTTCGGCTTCAGTTTGTACCTTCGCTGCCTTTTCGGCGAGATGCGCAACGCATAGAGGTGCGATTTCAGGCGAGTGCCGCGCCAAGACAGCTTTCAGGCGGGCAATGTCTGCTGCAATTGCAGTCTGGTTGCCTGTCGCCGCTTGCTCTTTCAACAGTGCAATCGCGGTGTTTACCGCTCTAAGATTATCACTCATAATTGTAACCTGAGTCCGCCATTCATCGAATGCCGCTACTGCCTCGCGCATATCGTCGTCAATTGTCATTCGTTCGAGTGGTGCTACCTGCTTGGCCAAAAGCCGCGCACGAACGGCATCTCGCGCCTTCTGCCACGCTCTCGTAACCGCAGCAGTGTCGATTCCTACCTCCGGTATGTCGCAGAACCTCGACCAGAATTGCCGTGTCTCGCTCCACACCCTGACACTGCGCTCGAAGGCGGTGGCAATTGCGGTACCATGGTCCGAGTCGATACTGGTCAAAGTCTCGCTGACAGTGCGCTTCAGCGCGTCATAGCTTTGGCTGAAGTAGGCTTGGTAATGGACAACCAATGGCGATCCGTTGAGGTCTTGAACGCAGAACGGACAGCGGGAGTCGCTGGACAACCGGACTCTCTCCATGCCGTCCGCCACCCAGTCTTCAGCCCCATGTCCGATCCTCGCTAAGTGCTCCTGCACTAACTCTGCTGCCTGCATGTTCAAATCTGTCAGGTCGCGGGTCAGCAACGTTTCTATGAGCGCAAGATTGAAGGCCGGTAGCTCCAGCGGTCTGAAATCAATGCCGGCGCGAATGGGCGCCTGCTCGCGGGCCGCCGCGAGAAGCCGTTCGGCTGTCTGGATTTCCTCTGCGACGGTTGGGCGCGGTTCCAGCGCGCAAAAAGCGTCTAACTCCAATGCTCCGCGGGCATGTGCCGGAATGGCGGCTGCCGTCGCCCGCAGCGCCGTATTGTGCTCCTCAATACGATCCACCAGCGCCTGAAATGCTTTGCCAAGCTCGACGCCCGGCGCGCCTAGGATCATCTCGTGCAGGTTCTGACGATGGCCGGGTTGAACCGACAGGCCGGAATAAACATTTTGATCGACAAATATGTCGTCGAAGACCGCTAGGTTTGGAATAGTTTGTGTCCACGCGCCGTCTTGAAATACAATCTCCGCTCCGGTGACAGGTTTCACCACGACATGCGGGGCTTGCATCGCACTTAAGCGTTTGCGCTCCGCGATTGATGTCGCATCTCCGGTTCCCAACGAGCGCAGAATACCCGATAGGGTTGTCTTACCCCGCCCATTCTCTGCGTAAATAAGAGTTAGCTTCGACAACTGAATTCTTGCGCCGTCGGTAACAGAGTCGAACTGTCCGATATTGCGGATAAGGTTGATGCGGTCGAGCAAGGTGCCTCACCTAGGGTGACGTGACGCGCTCCTCCGGGGAGCAACCGTAGGTAGCATACACGACACGTGAAATTAGAGAATTGCAAAATGCTTGGGGAGCGTTCGACTCCCTTACCGTGTAAGTCGGCATAAGATAGATGTCAGAACTGAGCTGGGGTCACCCAAAATGAAGTGGCTTCTGACACCGCACTGGTTGAAGGGCAGGGGTCGTTGGTCCTTGCCCTTGAGAAGCGTGGGCTTGATCTGGCGGATGCGGCCCTGGTGTTCGACAGCGCGATCGGGACGCGCCGCGACGGACGGAAGGTTTACGGCGAGGAGCGTTACGAGACGGCTGGGTATGTCGCGGGGCGCTGCGTCTCGATGGTCTGGACGGTTCGCGGCGACACTCGCCGCATCATCACGATGAGGCACATGCACGATGACGAACATCGACGCTGGCTCGGAGCCGTGGGTCGATCCTGACGATGCGCCGGAGCTGACCGACGCCGAGGGTGAGGACGTCGAGATGTTCGCCGGCGACAGGTTCGTGCGGCGGGGTCGTGGCCGTCCGAAAGGCGAGGCTGCACGGGAGCAGATCAGTGTGAGGCTGGATGCCGATCTGCTCGCCAGGCTTCGCGCGTTCGGCCCCGGGTGGCAGAGCCAGATCAACCCGGCGTTGCGGCAGGCTTTCGGGCTCGATCAGGAGGCGGAGGAGGGGGCACACCTGTCGATGTGACGATGCGTGCCGGTCCTTGTCGCCGAGCAGGTCAGGGCGGACGGGACCATGACGGTCCGAGGTCAGGATCGCCGTGGGGGAAGAGGGCGGGCGATGGCGTGTCCCGCCGAGCTCCGGCTTGCGGGTTGTTCCACTTTGGCCGCGCGCTATATAATGCACGTTATATAGTGCGGTGGGTGCCATGCTGAGCTTCAAGGTTACGACCGTCGGGTCATCGGCGGGGATCATCCTGACCAGGGAGGCCATGGCCCACCTCAAGGTCCGCAAGGGCGACACGCTGTTCCTGACCGAGGCGCCGGACGGCAGCTATCGGCTGACGCCCTACGATCCCGAGTTCGAACGTCAGATGTCGCTGGCCGAGGAGATCATGCACGAGGATCGGGAGGTCCTGCGGGCCCTGGCGAAGTGAACGCTTGGCGCTGGGTCGGCGCCTCCGTGGTCCATGCGATCCATGACCGGCAGTTGGCAGAGCACGGCGGCTTGGCCGGCCTGCGCGACCTGGGGGCGGTTGAGTCTGCCCTGGCGAGGCCGCAGAACCTGGCCGCCTATGGCGAACCGGACGCCTGCGACCTCGCCGCAGCATACGCCTATGGCCTCGCCCGCACCCACGGATTCTGCGACGGCAACAAGCGGACCGCCTGGGTGACGGCGCGGCTGTTTCTTGCCGACAACGGCCTCCGCCTGCGGTTCGATCCCGCGGATGCCGTCAGGACCGTGGAGGCGGTCGCGGGCGGGACGCTGACGGAGGACGCGCTGGCGGCCTGGTTCCGCGAGCGTCTGGGCTGACGGTCTCTGTGCGTGGCCGGGCAGGCAAGGAAGGTTGAGGCTCCGCCTCAAACTCCGCCAAAGGCTCGCCTTTGGAAACCAACACTAAAGTAAAGCCGGTCCAGGGGCGGCTCGCCCCTGGCGGGTCTGGGCAGAGCCCAGCCTTGCTTGCTTCACGGGCTCAGCCGCGCCGCCGGATCGACGGAGTTGTCCTTGAGCGCGACGCCGGAGTGGCGCGCGGCGCGCATGGCCTGGAGCAGGTGGGCGATGCGGTGGGCGGCGGTGTCCGGGGAGAGGCCGTGGGGGTTGATGTTGGAGACGCAGTTGCGGTCGGCGTCGGTGGTGGCGGGGCCGGGCGCCCAGGTCAGGTAGGCGCCGAGGCTGGCGGGGGTGGAGAGGCCCGGGCGCTCGCCGATCAGGACGCAGGCGGCGGCGGCGCGGAGCAGGCTGGCGATGCGGTCGCCGGCGGCGACCCGGCCGCGCTCCAGGACGACGCGCGGGGCGATGCGCCAGCCGGTGGCGTGGAGCGTGGGGAGCAGGCGGGCGAGGAGCGGCGGGGCCTGGTGCTCGGCGGCGCGGGCGGAGAGGCCGTCGGCTGTGACGAGGACGAGGTCCCAGCCGGTGGCGTGGGGCTCGAGGGTGGCGGGGGCGTCGTCGTCGAGGTCGCGGCCGAGGTCGGGGCGGCGCAGGTAGGTGGCGTGGTCCGGGGCGCGGCTGCGCAGGAGGAGGGCGGGCTGGTCGGGGGTGGAGAGGGCGGCGAGGAGGGCGGGGGCGTCGAGCGGGGCGGCGACGGCGTCGCGGGCGCGGGCGTGGGCGAGGCGGAGTTCGAGCAGCGGGCGGGTCGCGAGGGACGCGCCGGCGCGGGGGAGGCCGATGCGGGCGGGGGTCAGGGCGCGCAGGCCGTGCCAGGGGTCG
>CAXSES010000094.1:0-9765 GCA_964236225.1 uncultured Acetobacteraceae bacterium | reverse complement strand
GGCGGTCCAGGGGACCTTCCCCTGGCGGGGTTTGGGGCAGAGCCCCAACCTTGCTGTCAGCCGGGCTGGCCGAACACGCTGTAGACGACCTGCCAGTAGGGTCCCACGAACAGGATGACGAGCGCCGCCACCCCGGTCCACACGCCCACCGACCCCAGGGCCAGGAACCAGTGCACCCGCCTGCGCCGCCACGCCAGGAACGAGCCGCCGCTCAGCCAGGCCCAGATCACGAAAACCACGAGGAACAGCCACCAGTACATGGCTCAGTAGGCCCCCTTGGTGGTGAGCTGGACGTAGACCCGCTCCGCGAAGTTGCTCATCGCCCAGTGCCGGCTCCCCTCGTCGAGCGTGGCGTCGGCGTTGGCGATCGGGCAGTAGGCGATGGTCAGGCCGTTGACGATGTCTGCCTGGGCCAGGTCCGGCGCGGCCTTCCTCACGCGGGCGATGATCTGGTTCGTGGTCGGCAGCATCGTGGGCAGGGTCATCTTCTGCAGCAGCTCGTCGACGCCCGTGCCCTTGTCGTCGATGATCCGCTTCAGCTCCGGCTGCTCCAGCACCGGGCAGCCATCAGGGCGGGCGCCGTTCTCCAGGGTGCTGGTGTCGGCGCGCAGGAAGCGGGCGAGGAAGGGCGTGGCGTTGGCGGGCGCCTGGTTGCCCCAGGCCTGGCGGACGTAGTTGGCGGCGTCGGCGACGTCCTGGTTGCTCATGCCGGCGCCCACGCCCGGCATCACCGCGAACGGGCCGCGCGCCTCCATGCCGCCCAGGATCACGCGGATGACGTCCTGCGGCCCGAAGGCGCGCACCATGCCGTTGCCGTCCAGCGAGGGGACCTTGTTGGCGATCCCCTTGCCGTCGACCTGGTGGCAGGACGCGCAGTTGCTCAGGTAGGCGCTGCGGCCCGCGACCATCGCGCGCGAGTCCGGCCTGGCCTGGCGCGCCTCGTAGCTCGGCTCGGCGGGCAGGACGTGCAGGTAGGCGACGATCGCCTTCAGCTCGCGGTCATCAAGGTTCTTGGTGCTGTAGTCGATCACCTCCGCCATCGGGCCGGCGACCGGTCCCATCGTCTCGGAATGGCCGACCTTCAGCCAGGTGACGATGTCCTCGTCGCTGTAGGGGCCGAGGCCGCTGGTCCTGTCGAAGTGCAGGTTGGGCGCGTACCAGCGGGTGATCGGGCCGCCCTTCAGCTCCAGGGCGGCGGCGGTGTTGCCGAGGAAGTTGCGGTTGTTGTGGCACTCGCCGCAATGCTCGAGGCCGTTGACGATGTAGGCGCCGAGGTTCTGCTCGTCGGTCAGCTTCGGGTCGGGCCTGAACACCTCGCCCGGCACGAAGGCGGCGTCCCACAGCGCGATCACCGGGCGCAGGTTGAACGGGAACCAGATCTTGTTGGGCCGGCGCGGCGCGTGCACGGGCTCGAGCGAGAACAGGTAGGCCTTGATGGCGAGGACGTCGTCATCCTTGACAGTGGCGTACCAGGGGTAGGGCATCGCCGGGTAGATGCGCGTGCCCTCGGGATTCACCCCGTGGTGCATCAGCCTGAGGAAGTCGGCGTCGGTGTAGCGGCCGATGCCGGTCTCCGTGTCAGGGGTGATGTTGGGCGTGGAGATGTCGCCGAACGGCATTCCCATGTACTGGCCGCCGGCGAAATGCCTGCCGCCGTTGGCGCTGTGGCAGCCGATGCAGTCGCCCATCGTGGTCAGGTGCTCGCCGCGCGCGATCAGCTCGGCGGAGGCCTGCGGCGTGTCGGGCCGCTTGCCCGCGGTCTGCTCCGGCACCACGAGGTCGGCGCGCCCCGGGGCCACGCCGAGGATGACGAGGCCGAGGGCGCCGAGCCCCGCGAGGGTGCCGAGCAGGCTGCGCTTCATGGACGGGCCTCGTCTGCGACGCGCGCCGCGATCGGGCGCGCGGAGGCTTGCTTGACGGATGGCGAGGGCTGCGGCTCCAGCGACATGCGCGGGCCGGACGCCGCCGCGATCTGCCCGGCGATGCTGCCGCGCGAGTCCTCGGTCAGGACGAACGGCGCGTCCTCGCCAGGCAGGGAGGCCTGGTGCATGTCGTGCTGCGGCAGCGAGGCCTGCTGGTCGGGCGAGGGTCCCTTCAGCTCGGGGTAGGACTGCACCTCGCTGGCGCCGTAGAACGGCTTGTAGGCGCCCTGGTGGCAGGTGGCGCAGTTGATCTTGGCCACGTCGCCGGTCGGGCCGAGCCTGCCCGCGGGGAACACCCCGGTCAGCGGCACCATGAAGGTGTTGTTCAGGTCGCGCACCATCTTGATCCCGTGCCAGGCGGTGACGCGGTTCGGCGTGCTCTGCGTCCAGTCCCCGAAAGCGCGCGTGTTGTGGCAGAAGTTGCAGCTCACCCCAAGGGAATCGGCGAAGTGAACCATCAGCGAGTAGGTCCAGTCGGTCTGCGGGATCGACTGGCGGTCGCCGTTGGGCAGCGCGTCCGTGCCCTGCACCCGTATCTGGGCGGCGTTGAGCAGGAACGGCGTGAACGCGTCGCCAGGCAGGGAGGACTGGCCCGCGGTGGGCGCGGCCACGTCCATGCCCGTGTCGGACGCCACGCCGTGGCTGCCGGCGCGGGGCGGGCGGATGAACCAGTTGTTCACAGGGACGCCGTGGCCGCGGTGGCAGGTGTTGCAGGTGACGCCGGTCTTGCCGACATGGGCGCCCCAGTTCGCGTTGATGTAGCGCACCATCTGGGTCATGCGCCGCGCCACGGTCTTGGTGTAGACCGAGTCCTCCGCCATGTTGACCGCGGAGTGGCAGTAGGCGCAGCCCTCGGTCGGCGCGATCCAGGTGGCGTAGGCCGCCATCAGGCGCAGGAACTCGTTGCTGTCGACGTCGCCGAGCACCTTGACGTTCTCGTACGCCTTGGAGGATGGCTCGCCTGACGCCTCGATCTCGGGCTGCGGCTCGTCGAGTGTGTTGAGCGCGACCTCGCTGCGCTGGGTGCGGGCGTTGTACTGCACGATCTGGCCGACGCCGCGGTAGCCGAGCTGGATGCTGGTGACGGGCAGGCCCTCGAAGGTGAAGGCCAGGCCCACGCAGGCGAGCAGCGCCACGCAGGCGCCCCCCGCCAGCAGGCAGGCGCCGGGACGCCGCCCCACCAGGCCCACGAGCCCGGCCAGGCAGGCCGCGACCAGGCGGAACGGCGCGGTCAGGATGCCGGTCACTTCGTCACCCCGCGCAGCAGGCCGGGATCGGCGACGCCCGGGTACATCACCGGGTAGCTCGGCGCGATGCCGTGCTTGACGCCCCACAGGTACCAGTTGTCCACCGCGGTGCCGGTCAGCAGGATGCCGATGCCGCCGGTCAGGGTGCACAGCACGGCGAACCAGATCGCCCAGCGGTGGATGCTCTCGAAGCTGGCGTTGAAGCCGATGGTCCAGCGCCAGAAGATGCCGCCGCGCTCCGCCGCTGTGCCGCGGTCGGTGGCCAGCTCGACCTCGCGCTCGCCCCAGTAGCGGCCGAGCGCGAGGATGGTGCCGCCGTGCATCGCGAACAGCAGGGTCGAGCCGTAGAGGAACACGATCGAGAGCATGTGGAAAGGGTTGTAGTAGAGGTTGCCGTAGCGGATCGACAGCGACGCGGTCCAGTCGAGGTGGGGGAAGATGCCGAACGGCACCGCCTCGCCCCACGACCCCATCAGCACCGGGCGCAGGAAGCCGCACACGAAGTAGAGCCAGATCGCCGAGGCGAACGCCCAGGCGACGTGGGTGCCCATGCCGAGCGCCCTCGCGCGCTGGTACACCCTCACCCACCACAGGCAGATCGACAGGGTCAGGAAGAACCCGGCCATCAGCCACCACCCGCCCTTGTTCAGCGGCGGGATGTGCAGCCCGTACGCCGGCGCCGGCGGCTCCAGGCCGAGCCAGGGGAGCTGGCGGATGAACTGCACGGGGTTCCAGTTCACCGAGGCGAGCATGTTCAGCCCGATGATCTCGAAGGCGATGAAGCCGCAGATGATCGAGGCCAGCCCCACGAAGCCGAGGTAGAACGGGCCGACCTGGGCGGCGCCGACCAGGCCGAGCAGGTAGGAGGTGCCCGGCGTGCCCACGCGGTTCTCCTCGCCCCATCTCAGGGGCGCGCCCTCGTCCAGCGGCCCGCGTATCTGCACGCGGTTGAAGATGTTCTGGTACTCGATGCCGAAGCCGGTGCGGTAATCGAACATGGTGTCAGTTCCAGAACGGCAGGTTGAGCCACCAGGACCACCACTCCGGCCACCCGCGCGTCCACAGCGGGCCGCTGATGACGATGCAGATGGCGCTCCAGACGCCGGCGTTGATGGCGCAGAACCAGCCCAGCCGGTGGATGCCGAGCGGCCCGATGGAGTAGACGATCAAATCGCGGAAGAAGCTATCCTCGAACCCGGTGGGGGTGACGACCTCGTCGTCGCCGGGATTGAGCGAGGACAGGATCGCGCCGCCGTGCATCGCCAGGATGAACGTCGTGGTGAAGAAGAACGTGACCGCGATCATGTGCGCGGGGTTGTAGTGGAACTCGATGTGCTGGTAGCCGACGTTGCTGACCCAGTCGAGGTGGCTGAGGATGCCGTAGGGGAAGGCGTGCCCCCAGGCGCCGAGCAGCACAGGGCGGATCACCTCGAGCGTGACGTAGGCCAGGATCGCGCAGGCGAAGGCGATCGGCGTGTGCAGCCCCATGCCCAGCTTGCGCGCGATCTCGACCATGCGCAGGTCCCACGACACGAAGGCGCCGATCGCGCAGAGGGTGATCCACTGCCACAGCCCGCCGTCGCGCAGCGGCGCGAAGCCGAGGCCGTAGCTGAGGTCGGGCGGCGCTATGCTGATGCGCCACACGTTCCAGGTCGGGCCGATCGCCGCGCCGTACAGGATCAGCAGGGTGCCGATCACCGTGAAGAAGATCGTGGTGACGCCGAAGAAGCCGACGTAGAACGGCCCGACCCAGAAGTCGAACAGGTCGCCGCCGACCAGGGTGCCGCCCCGCACGCGGTACTTGTACTCGAAGTTCAGCATCGCCATGGCCGGCCTCTCCCCTGCGTCAGGGGGCCGGCGAGCGCCGGCCCCCGCGTGTCGTGGTCGCCCGCGCCCTCAGGGCGGCTTGGGCGCGGAGGGCATCGGCGTCATCTGCTGGACCTGCGAGGTGCCCAGGCGGTCGTGGTTCGCGCCGTCCAGCCAGTTGAACCGGTCGGTGCTGAGCAGGATGAAGTGGATCACCAGCGCCAGCGTCAGCAGGAACACGAACAGGGTGATCAGCGCCCTGCGCGGGTCGAACAGCATCCAGATGCGAAACATCGCGCGCCCCTCAGGCCAGGGTGTGCAGCGCGAGGCTGCCGAAGGTGGCCGCGTGCAGGGCGGCGGCGTGCCCGAGCAGCATCGCGTGCTGCAGCGCGGGCTCCAGCATCGCCGTGCCGCCGGGGGGGTGGACGTAGTTGCCGCCCCAGGGGCGCCACAGCCAGGCGAGGATGTGCGCCACCACCGCGACCCCGGTGAAGAGCACGAAGCTCAGCACGAAGATGCGGTTGAACTCGCGGGCCTCGGGCTCGCTCAGTCCCGACAGGGTTGAGCGCCTGCCGACCTCGTTGGCCATGTCGTCGTCTCCTGGTTGGTGGGGGTAGGCGCTCACGGAACCGCCGCCGCCGAGAGCGACCTCTCGACCCGGGCAGCCGTGATCTCGCGCTCGCCGTCCCGTCCGGCGTCGCGCTCGATGCGCTCGCGCAGCCGTCGGGCCGCGGAGATCCTGACAAGGAAGGGCTCGCGCTCGACCTCGCGGTCGAGCAGCGCCGCAGCCTCCGCGCTCCAGAGCGCCTCCGCGCGGCCCGCGTGGTCCGCGTGTCCCGCGCGGGCCGGCGTGGCGTCGATGCGGTCCAGCTCGGTGCCCAGCGGCAGCATGTTGAACAGCGCGTCGAACAGCGCGTTGCAGTATTCCTGCACCAGGTAGGTGGCGCCGGCGTAGCCCATGAACGGGGTGCCGGTGGAGCGCCGGATGATCGCGCCCGGGAACGAGGCCGGGATGTAGACCGGCTTCAGGCCCAGCTCGGCCGCGTAGATGCGCTCGTTGTTGGAGCCGAACAGCACCATCGGTCGCGTCGCGCGCATCCGCTCGCGCACGCCCTGGTTGTCCGGCCTGATGCCGGGGCGGCGGGCGTGGCTGAAGGCGCAGGGGATGCCCAGCTCGCCCTCCAGGAACTGGCGCAGGCCGTGCTCGTAGGTCGCGGTCGCCACCACGGCGAAGCTGGCGGTCGCGAAGAAGTCCTGGGTGACGCTGCGCCACAGATCCCAGATCGGCTTGACCGTGGACAGCTTCTCGGCGGCGATGAACGGCTCCGGGTCGACGCCGGCGAGGCTGCCGAGGCTGCGCAGGAAGCTCGTGGTCGCGAACAGGCCGATCGGCGCCTGGAGGTAGGGCTTGCCGAGCTCCTCGCACAGCATGCGGCCGAACTCGCGGTAGAGGCAGACGTTCACCGCGGCGTCGGCGAGGCGGGGCGTGTCGTCGAGATGCGCGCCCATCGGGTAGACCAGGTTGACCGCGCAGCCGATGCCCTCGACCAGCCGGCGAATCTCGGCCAGGTCGGACGGCATGTTGAAGGCGCCGTGCATGGCGCCGATGATGTTGACCAGCGGCTTCGCCCCCGCGGCGGGCGCGGCGGCCGGGGTGGCGCCGGGGCGGCGGATCACCGTGCCGCGCGCCTTGCGGGTGCCGAACTGGGCGTGCAGCCAGAACAGCGCGCGGTCGGCGCACTGCCACTGGTCCTCGTCGATGGTGCGCGGGATGAAGCGCAGCAGGCCGGAGCCCTCCGGCGTCACGCCGCCGCCGATCATCTCGGCGATGGAGCCGGTGACGACCACGCCCGGCGTCTCCGGGTGCTCGGCGCTGCCGGCGCGGTTGGCCTGGCGCAGCGCGGACTCGGTGCCGTTCATCGACAGGTCGTCCTCGGACAGGCCGGTGACGGCGATCGGCAGCTCGTGGGGCGGCAGGGCGTCGGTGTAGTGCAGGACGGCGGTGACGGGCAGGTTCTCGCAGCCCACCGGGCCGTCGATGATGACGCGCAGGCCGCGCAGGGCGGAGAACGCGTAAACCGCGCCCCAGTAGCCGCCGGCCCGGTCGTGGTCGATCACCAGCATGGCGTCACATCCCCCCGTCATAGGCGGCGAGTGCCGGCGCGGACGGCAGCGCGGCCCTGGCGAGGGCGGGCAGGCCGGAACCGCCGGCGAGGACGGGCGGGTCGGACGTGGCCGCGAGGACGGGCAGGTCGGACGTGGCCGCAAGGGCGGGCAGGTCGGACCTGCCCGCAAGGGCGGGCAGGTCGGAGAGGCGCACGGGGCCGGCCTGCACGGGGACCTGCCGCGCGGGCGTGGCGGGGGCGTCGGGCGGCGGCAGGGCGGCGGGCTTCGCCATGGCGGCCTCGGCGTTGCCGAAGAAGGCGACCATGCGGGAAAAACGCTCGCGGCCACGGGTCTGGGTGGCGACGGTGCTCGCGAGCGCGGCGGCGCCGGGAATGCCGAACAGGGGGCGGGAGGAGACGATGTTGGTGAAATAGATCGCGGGGATGCCGGCCTCCTTGGCGCGCTGCACCACGGGGGTCGTGCCGATCGCGAGGTCGGGCCTCACCTCTCGGAACGCGGCGAGGTCCTGCTCCAGCGAGGCGCGGAACTGCACGTGCGCGCCGTGGGCGGCGAGCCAGGCGCGGTCGTCCTCGTTCCAGGCGGTGCGCGGGCAGGCGGTGCCGACGTAGGGCACTTCCGCGCCGGCCTCGACCAGCAGGCGGGCGACCAGAAGCTCGGAGCCCTCGTAGCCGGAGACGGTGATGCGCGCGGAGATCGGGTTGGCGGCGAGCGTGGCGCGCAGCGCGGGCAGGCAGGCGGCGCGGGCGGCGTCGATCGCGGTGGCGCCCAGGCCGGCGGCGCGGCCGACGGCGGCGAGCCAGGAATCGGTGGCCTCGACGCCGACCGGGCCGGAGCCCACGACCGGGCGGCCGGCGGCCTCGAACTCGCGTATGCTGGCGACATAGAACGGGTGCACGGCGGCGGCGACGTCGCAGTCGAGCGCGCCGTAAAGGTCGCGCCACTCGCGCGCCGGGGTGGGCGGGGCGACGGCCAGGCCCATGGGCGCGAGCAGGGCAGCGATGCCGACGGGGTCGGCGGGGAACAGCTCGCCGATCAGGGCGACGGTGGGCAGCTCCGCCCGCGCGCCGCGCGGGCGCTGCACGGGGCCGGCCTCGGCCTCGGCGCGGGCGGCGCGCAGCATGGCGGCGGCGAGCACGTCCTTGGCCTCCGCGTGGGTGGGCACGCCGAAGCCGGGCACGTCGATGCCGATCACGCGCACGCCGTCGATCTGCTTCGGCAGCAGGTCGAGGGGGACGCCGGAGGCGGTGGGCACGCACAGGTTGATGACCACGACGGCGTCGCAGTCCTGCGGCTTCGCGGTCTCGCGCACCGCGTCGCGGATGTCCTCGAAGAGCTGGCCGCGCACCAGGGTCTCCGAGTTGAACGGCACGTAGCCGACGCTGCGCCGCGCGCCGTAGAAGCGGGCGGTGAAGCTCAGGCCGTACACGCAGCACGCCGAGCCGCACAGGATGGTGGCGACGCGGCGCATGCGCAGGCCGACGCGCAGCGAGCCGAAGGCGGGGCACATCGACTGCGGCTGCTCGTGCGGGCCGCGCGGGTAGTCGGCGATCAGTTTCGCCAGCGCCTCGCCCTTGCCGGCGGCGCGGGCGGCGTCGAGCATGGTTTCGCGGCCGGCGTGGCAGCCGCCGGCGCTGGTGCCGGGGGGCGCGTGGGGCGGCTCGTCCTGCGCGGGCGAGGAGGGGGGAGTCATCGCGTCCATGGCTCAGGCGCCCTCGTACATCACTTCGAGGGAGGGGCGCGCGGCGAGGCTGCTGGCCGGGCACATGTCGTCCATGGTCGCCGGGTCGAGCACCACGCCGCGGCCGACCGCCTCGCCCTTGAACAGGCCGAGAAGGCCGTCCTGGGTCAGCGGCCTGGGGCGCAGCGGGGGGGCGGCGGCGATCTCGGCCGCGAGGTCGGCGAACAGCGGCTCCCAGCGCGAGCCGGGGGCGCCGACGATCTCGTAGTTGGCGCTCTTGCGGCGGATGTCGTCGTCGGCGGGGATCGCGGCCAGCACGGGGATGCCCACGGAGTCCGCGAAGGCCTGCGCCTCGCCAGTGCCGTCGTCCTTGTTGATGACCAGGCCGGCGACGCCGACGTTGCCGCCGAGGCGGGCGAAGTAGTCGACGGCCGAGCACACGTTGTTGGCGACGTAGAGCGATTGCAGGTCGTTGGAGCCGACGACGATCACCTTCTGGCACATGTCGCGCGCGATCGGCAGGCCGAAGCCGCCGCACACCACGTCGCCGAGGAAGTCGAGCAGCACGTAGTCGAAGCCCCATTCGTGGAAGCCCAGCTTCTCCAGCAGCTCGAAGCCGTGGATGATGCCGCGCCCGCCGCAGCCGCGCCCGACCTCGGGGCCGCCCAGCTCCATCGCGTAGACGCCGTCGCGCTTGAAGCAGACGTCGCCGATCTGCACCTTCTCGCCGGCGGCCTTCTTGCGCGACGAGGTCTCGATGATCGTGGGGCAGGAGCGGCCGCCGAACAGCAGCGAGGTGGTGTCGCTCTTGGGGTCGCAGCCGATCAGCAGCACGCGCTTGCCGTGCTGCGCCATGGTGTAGGACAGGTTGGCGAGGGTGAAGCTCTTGCCGATGCCGCCCTTGCCGTAGATGGCGATGATCTGGGTCTTCGCCGGGGCGGGCGCAGGAGCCTCTTGGGCCGTCCCGGGGGCATCCTCGGGGGCG
>CAXSES010000093.1:0-9835 GCA_964236225.1 uncultured Acetobacteraceae bacterium | reverse complement strand
CTCTGCCCAGACCCGCCAGGGGCGAGCCGCCCCTGGACCCGGCGCAACTCAAGGGGAGCCGGTCCAGGGGGGCTCCCCTGGCGGAGTTTGAGGCGGAGCCTCAACCATGCCTGTCCGCTCACTCCAAGGGCCTGTCGTTATCAGCCGATCCCCCGCACCACCGGGATATCAAGGTCCTTGATCTTCTTGCGCAGCGTGTTGCGGTTAAGCCCGAGCATTGCCGCCGCCTTGATCTGGTTGCCGCGCGTGGCCGACAGCGTCATCTGGATCAGCGGCCGCTCGACCTCCGCGATCACCCGATCGTAGATGTCGCGCATTGGCAGGCCGTCGTGCCCGCCCGCCAGGAACTGCCGGATGTGGCGCTCCACCGCCTGCGCCAGCGGCTCGCCCCTTGGGTCCGCACCGGCCAGAGGCTCCGCCGCACTTTCCGGCTCGCTCAGCTCGGCGGCGATCACCTCCTCGGTGATCGTCTCCTGCGGGTAGAGCGCCGCGAGCCGGCGCATCAGGTTCTCCAGCTCGCGGACGTTGCCCGGCCAGCGGTGCGAGCGCAGCCGGTCGAGCGCCGCCTGGTCCAGCGTCTTGGACGGCAGTCCTGATTGATGCGCCAGCTCCAGGAAATGTCTCGCCAGTACAGGAATATCTTCCGATCGTTCCCGCAGCGGCGGCAGCCGGATCGGCACCACGTTGAGCCGGTAGAACAAATCCTCGCGGAACTGCCCGCCGCGGATCGCCTGGCGCAGGTCGCGGTGGGTGGCGGCGACGATGCGCACGTTGGCGCGGATCGGCTGGCGACCGCCCACCGAGGTGAACTCGCCCTCCTGCAGCACGCGCAGCAGCCTGGTCTGCGCCTCGGGCGGCATGTCGCCGATCTCGTCGAGGAACAGCGTGCCGCCGGCCGCCTGCTCGAATCGGCCCTGGGTGCGGTTCATCGCCCCGGTGAACGCGCCGCGCTCGTGGCCGAACAGCTCGCTCTCGATCAGCTCGCGCGGGATGGCGGCCATGTTGATTGCCACGAACGGCCCGCTGCGCCGCCGCCCGTAATCATGCAGCGCGCGCGCCACCAGCTCTTTGCCGGTGCCGCTCTCGCCGTGGACCATCACTGTCAGGTCGGCGGTGGTGAGCCGGGCGATGACGCGATAGATTTCCTGCATCGCCTGGCTGCGGCCGATCAGCGGCAGACGTTCCTCTGTATCCTTCGGCTCCGGACTGGCCGTCGGCACCGGCAGCGGTCCTTGCAGGGCGCGCGCCACCACGGCGAGCAGCTCCTTGAGGTCGAACGGTTTGGGAAGATATTCAAAGGCACCGCGCTGCGTCGCCTTCACTGCGGTGAGCAGCGTGGATTGCGCGCTCATCACCACGACGCGCAGCTCCGGGCGGATGCGCCGGATGCGCGGGATCAGGTCGAGCCCGTTCTCGTCCGGCATCACCACGTCGGTGATCACGAGATCGCCCTCGCCCTCCTCGACCCAGCGCCACAGCGTGGCGGCGTTGCCGGTGCTGCGCACCTGGTAGCCGGAACGGCCCAGCGCCTGGGTCAGCACTGTGCGGATGGAACGGTCGTCGTCGGCGATCAGCACGGTGGGCGGGTTCATTGCGGCATCCTGCTCTCATGCTCAGGCATGGCGAACTCAGGCATGGCGAACCTGGCGGATGGCGGGCCAGGCAGGAAACGGGACGCCCCGGGCTCCCGACAGGCCGGGGGCGTCACAGCCTGCGGCAGCGTGCCGGCACGCACTCATGCACCCGTCACGCCGCGGGAACCGGGATGCGGTCATGGTCCATCCCCGGCCTCCTCCACCAGCACCGGCAGGTGGAGCCGGAATTCTGTCCTGCCGGGGCGGCTTTCCACCTCGATCAGCCCGCCGTGGTCGCCGACGATCTTGGCCACCATTGCGAGGCCGAGGCCGCTGCCTGAAGGCTTGGAGGTGACGAATGCATCGAACAGGTTGGGACGGATGTCCTCGGGAATGCCGGGACCGTTGTCGCGCACCACCACTAGAAGCGGCAGGTCGACGCGCCGCTTGCCACCCGGAACCGCCAGCCTGACGCCATGCTGGTAGGCGGTGATCAGCGTGATCTCGCCGGTGGTCTCGCTGGCATAGCGGTCAGAGGCGGTGATCGCCTCCGCCGCGTTCTTCACCAGGTTCAGCAGCACCTGCACAAGCTGGTCGCGGCTGCCCCACACCGGCGGCAGCGACGGGTCGTACAGCTCCACGAAGCGCAGATGCGACGCGAATCCGCTCTGCGACAGCAGGCGCACATGCTCGAGCACACGATGGATATTGACCGCACGGCGCTCCACCGGGCGCTCGCCAAAGACTTCCATCCTGTCGACCAGGTCGCGAATCCTGTCCGCCTCGTCGCGGATCAGCTCCGCCAGCTCCCGGTCGGCGGGCGAGACAGTGTTCTCCAGCAACTGTGCCGCGCCGCGTATGCCCGACAGCGGGTTCTTCACCTCATGGGCCAGGATCGCCGCCATCCCCGCCACGGAGCGCGCCGCATTGCGAAAGCCGAGCTGCTGGTCGAGTGCGCGCATCGTCGCGCTGTTCTGCAGCACCAGCACCACCCCGCCCGGCTCGTCCGGCAGCGGCGCCGCGCGCACCGTGACCTGGCGGCGGTCGAGCCGCGGGCTTTCCAGCGCCATCTCGTGCTCCGACACCGTGACCCCATCCTGGCGCACCTGCCCGATCAGCAGGAACAGCGGGGAGTCCTCGGGCAGCAGGTCCTGCAACCGTAACTGGCGCAGCTGGGTCAGCGACATCCCCAGGAACTGCTCGGCCGCGGAATTGGCGTGACGGAACCGGTCGTGCACGTCGAGCGACATCACCGGCACCGGCAGCGCCGACAGCAGTGCCTGCGCGTCCTGCTCGGACGCGCGCACCACGGCGGAGGACCGCACCAGCGCCAGGACCTTGCTCCTCACGCCGCGCGTGCCTGCGGCGGGGAAGCGTCGCCGGCTTGATCTCCGGCATGGTCCGCCTGGGTGGCCGCCTGGTCGTAGAACCGCGCCACCATCGCCTCGACCTGCACCGGGTCGTCCAGCCGGTTCATCGCATCGCGGAACTCCGCGGAGCCGCGCAGGCCGCGCGAGTACCAAGACACATGCTTGCGCGCCAGCCTCACCCCGGCATCCACACCGAAATACGACAGCATGGCACGATAGTGCCGCAGCAGGATGTCGCGCTGCTCCATCAGCGAGGGTTCCGCCAGACGCTCCCCGGTCTGCAGGTAGCGCGCCACCTGCGCCGGCAGCCAGGGCCGGCCGTAGCAGCCGCGCCCGATCATCACCCCGTCGGCGCCGGACTGCGCATACGCGGCCGCCGCGTCCTCCAGCGTCAGGATGTCGCCGTTCACCACCACCGGGATGGCGACCGCACGCTTGACCGTGGCCACGAACCCCCAGTCCGCGCGCCCTGTGTAGAATTGCTGCCGCGTCCGGCCATGCACAGTGACCATGCGGATGCCGCACGCCTCGGCGATGCGCGCCAGAGCGGGCGCGTTCAGGCTGGCATGGTCCCACCCCATGCGCATCTTCAGCGTCACCGGTACGTCAACCGCGCGCACCGTCGCCTCCAGCAGCCGTGCCGCCGCGGCCTCGTCGCGCATCAGCGCCGAGCCCGCCTGCTGTCCCACCGCGACCTTGCGCACCGGGCAGCCGAAATTGATGTCGATCACCTCGGCGCCGCGCCCCACCCCGATCCGCGCCGCCTCCGCCATCGCCCCCGGGTCGCAACCTGCGAGCTGCAGCGCGTTCGGCCGTCCCGGGCCCGCATGCTCCATCTCCGCCATGCGCAGCGTGGTGCGGTTCTCGCGCACCATCGCCCAGGACGCGATCATCTCGGACACCACCATGCCCGCCCCCTCCGCCCGCGCGAGCTGGCGGAACGGCAGGTCGGTGACGCCGGACATCGGCGCCAGGATCACCGGCGTATCGATGCGGACCCCGCTGCCCAGGGAGATCGGCGCAAGCGGACGGGCCGGGATCATGTCTTGGTTGCTGCTCATGAATTAGGCAAAGTTACGCCGGGCCTGGGCAAAGCGCAATCGCCAGCGCCCGAAATGCCAGCAGGCTCAGCGATATTCCCGGGCCGCGAGACAGGCTGTGTTGCCACATGCATCAACAGGCGACCGAACCGGGTTGCCGGCAAGCAAGGCTGGGCCTCTCTCCTCTGCCCCGTACAACGGCTCAAGCGAGCTGCCGGAACCCCTTGGCGGCTTCGTCCGAACCCGCCAGAGATCTTTCCTTCAAGCATGAGGCCTCCAGAACCCCATCCCTCAGGAACGGCATTCCAGAGGCCCGGCCCCTGGTGGAGTTTGGGGCAGAGCCTCAACCTTCCCTGCCACGGCCACGCCGCGGCTTGACGCCCCCGGTGCCCGGCAGCATTCCTCGCCCATGCGCATCGCCGGTCTTCTCGTCGCCGCCGGAACCGGCACCCGCTTCGGCGGCGCCGTTCCCAAGCAGTACGCGATCCTGCTCGGCAGGCCTGTGATCCGCCACGCCGCCGAGGCGCTGCTTGCCGGCTGCGACCTTCTGCAGCCGGTTGGCGAGCCCGCCGGCGTCGAGGCGGCGCTGGCCGGCCTGCGCCACCTGCCCTGCGTCGCGGGCGGCGCCCAGCGGCAGGACAGCGTGCGGGCCGGCCTCGAGGCGCTGGCGCCGTATCGCCCCGACATCGTGCTTATCCACGACGCCGCCCGCCCGCACATCCCACCGCGCACCATCCCCGCCCTGCTCGCGGCGCTGGAGCGCGACCACGGCGCGATCCCTGCGGTCGCGGTCGGCGATACGCTGAAGCGGGTCCGGGACGGCCGCATCGTCGCCACCGTGCCCCGCGACGGCCTGGTGCGGGCGCAGACCCCGCAGGCCTTCCGCTTCGCCATCCTGCTCGCCGCCCACCGCGACGCCGCACCCTCCGGCCTTACCGACGACGCCGCGCTGCTGGAGGCGGCCGGCTACCCCATCGCCGTGGTCGCCGGCCACGAGGACAACATCAAGCTGACCCATCCGGAGGATCTCGTGCGACTGGAACGCCTGCTCGCAGCCTCGATGCAGCCGCGCGTCGGCACCGGCTACGACGTCCACGTGCTCGCCGAGGGCCGCGTCCTGATCCTGTGCGGCGTCGCCGTGCCGCACGAGCGCGGCCTCGACGGCCACTCCGACGCCGACGTCGGCATCCACGCCCTGTGCGACGCGATCTACGGCGCGCTCGCCGAGGGCGACATCGGCCGCCACTTCCCCCCCACCGAGGGCGAGTGGAAGGATGCCGACAGCGCCCGCTTCCTGCGCCATGCGGCCGGGCGCGTGGCGGCCCGCGGTGCCATCCTGTGCAACGCCGACGTCACCCTGGTCTGCGAGCGGCCGAAGATCACGCCGCACGCGCCGGCGATGCGCGCGCGCCTGGCCGAGCTGCTGGGCACCACGATCGACCGCATCTCCGTCAAGGCGACCACCTCGGAGCGCCTGGGCTTCACCGGGCGCGGCGAAGGTATCGCCGCACAGGCGGCAGTCACGATCCTGGTGCCGAGGTAGCGGCGTCGGAACGCTCCGACGGCAGGGAGCAGGCAAGGCTGAGGTTCTGCCTCATCGCCAAAGGCAGGCCTGTTGAACCCACTGCTTCAGCACGCGCGCGAGGATGCCGCCATGCCGATGCCTCTCGCCGGCTCGTGTCGCTGCGGCACGGTGAGCTTCGAGGTCGCCAGCCACACCCCGGTTCCCTACCAGCTCTGCTACTGCGGGGTCTGCCGCAAGACCGCGGGCGGCGGCTACGCCATCAACCTCGGCGCCGACGCCCGCACCCTGCGCCATCATGGCCGCACCCGCGTCTGGCACGCTCCGCTCGACACCGGCCCCAGCCCCGCCGAGCGGCACGCCTGCGAGCGCTGCGCCACCAGCCTGTGGCTGTTCGACCCGCGCTGGCCGGAGCTGGTGCACCCCCTCGCCGCGGCGATCGACACCGTGCTGCCTGCGGCGCCGTCGCGGGTGCACATCATGCTGCGCTTCAGGCCGGCCTGGGTGCCTGCGCTGGTCGGGCCGGCGGACGAGGCGTTCGACGAGCTGCCGGCGCAGTCGATCGAGGAATGGCACCGCACGCGGGGCCTGTGGGTGGCGTGAGACGGGGCTGAGCCCGGCCTTCAGGCACAGGCCCGGATGTCTGGTCCCGGGCTGAGGCGGCGTGGATCAGGGCTCCAATCTTGCTTGCGTCACCGGTTACTTCGAAAGGCCGTTGTCATCAGGATAGGGTCTAATACATACGGCCGAATGCGAAAGGCGTTCAGGCAGGCAAGGCTGGGCTCTCCCTCCGCCTGCCCTTCCAACGGCCCAAGAGGGCCGTCGGAACCTTTGGCAGGCTACGCCCAGACCCGCCAGGGGCGAGCCGCCCCTGGACCCGGCGCAACTTAAGTGTTGCCTTCCAAAGGCGAGCCTGTGGCGAGAACCCTGACCTTGCTTCACGCCGCCGCGGCGCACGCCTCGCAGACGCCCTCCGCCTCCACGGTGGAGCGGTCCAGGGCGAAGCCCCAGCCCCGCGCCGCCCGCAGCAGCGCCCGGCCGATCTCTCGGTCGTTCAGCTCCGTGGCCTGCCCGCAGCGACGGCAGATCAGGAACTGCGCCGCGTGGTGGTGCACCTCGTCGTCGTCATGCTCCTCGACGCCGTGCAGGCAGCCCACGAACGCCGACAGCCGCTCGACCTTGTGGATCAGCCCCTGCTCCAGCAGGAAGTCGAGCGCGCGGTACACCGTGGGCGGCGCTGCCCCTCGATGGTGCGGCCGCAGCTTCTCCAGCAGGTCGTAGGCGCCCGCGGGCCTGGCGCTGTCCAGCACCAGGCCCAGCACCTGTCGCCGCAGCTCCGTCAGCCGCACGCCGCGCCGGTCGCAGGACGCCTCGACGCGCTTCAGCAGAGCTGTGGTGCGAGGCGTGAACTCGGCTGCCGCCACGGATGAACCTCGAAGTCATTGCAGTTACAAGATAACAATCGCGCCCTGATGGTCAAGGCGTCTCCCAGGCTGCATCGCATCCGCCCGAAGCCACGTGGCGACGCCCACGGACCCCTTCGCGGGACGATCCGCTTGCACGCCGGTCCGCACGAGGGAGCGGTGACCGCCGATGCCCTGCGACATCCATGGCTTCTCGCCGCGCTGGACGACATCTTGACGTTATACTATAACATGTATGCTGCCGTCCCACGTGTCCTGCAAAGAGAGCCCGCATGTCCAGCCCCGCCCTGCGCGTCGCAGCCCTCGCTGTGGCCTTTCTGCCTGTCTTCCCGGGGCTTGCACGGTGCGCCGAGCCGCTCCGCATCGTGGCGGCGGAGAACTTCTACGGCGACATCGCCGCCCAGCTCGCAGGTCCGTCGGCCACAGTGACCAGCATCCTGTCCAACCCGGACGAGGACCCTCATCTGTTCGAGGCCAGCCCCGCCGTGGCGCGCGACCTCGCCTCGGCCGATATCGCCATCGCCAACGGCCTGGGTTACGACCCGTGGATGGACAGGCTGCTGGCCGCCTCGCCCCATCCCGGCCGGCAATCCGTCGTGGTGGCAGCCCTGCTCGGCCGCCATGCCGGCGACAACCCGCATCTGTGGTACGATCCAGCCACCATGCCGGCCTATGCGCACGCTCTCGCCAATATCCTCGCCCGCGCCGATCCAGCGCACGGCGCGGGGTATCGGACACGGCTCGCGGCAGTGCTCGACTCGCTGCGTTCCATCGAGGACAGGGTCGCCGGCCTGCGCGCCCGCTTCGCCGGCCTGCCCGTCACCGCCACCGAACCGGTGTTCGGCGACATGGCCGACGCAATCGGCCTGCTGATGCGCAACGCCGGTTTCCAGCGCGCTGTGATGAACGACACCGAGCCCGCCACCTCCGACGTCGCTGGCTTCGAGGACGATCTGCGCCAGCATCGCGTCCGCCTGCTCGTCTACAACAGCCAGGTTTCCGACACCGCCGCCCGCCGCCTGCTGGAGCTGGCGCGCGAGGCCGGCGTGCCGGTGCTAGGCGTCACCGAGACCGAGCCTGCGCAGACCTCCTACCAGGCCTGGATGCTGGCGCAGCTCGACGCCCTGGAACAGGCCCTGTCCCGCCCCGCGCCATGAGCCCACGCGATGACCCGTTCCCGTCCGCACGCCCGCTCACGGTCGCAGACGCTGGTTCGCACGACGTTCGCCTGCACGACACTGGCCCGCACGACACCGGCCCGCAGACTGGCGCGGTCGAGCTGTCCGGCGTCACCCTGGCGCTGGCGGGCCGCACGATCCTGGCCGACATCACCCTTGCCGCCGACATCGGCGCGTTCATCGGTGTGCTCGGGCCCAACGGCGCGGGCAAGACCACGCTGCTGCGGGCCATCCTCGGCCTCGTGCGTCCGGCGCACGGCACGATCCGCGTGCTCGGCCGGCCGGCGCAGCGCGGCAATCCCGCGATCGGCTACATGCCGCAGCTCCGGGCGCCGCCGCCGCTGCGGCTGACCGGCCGCGCCTTTGTCGCCGCCGCGGCGCGTGGCCACCGCTGGGGCCTTGCGCGCCCGGACGCTGCCGACCGCCGCGATGTCGACCGCGTGCTTGGCCTGACCGACGCCACGGCGCTCGCCGCCCGCCCGCTCGCCGAACTGTCCGGCGGCGAGCGGCAGCGCGTGCTGCTTGCGCAGAGCCTGCTCGGCCAGCCCCGGCTGCTTCTGCTCGACGAGCCGCTGATGAGCCTCGATCCCCGCCACCAGGCCGGCATCGTCGCCCTGGTCCGCGACGTCGCCCGTCATCTCGGCATCACCGTGCTGTTCAGCGCCCACGACCTGGCCCCGCTGCTCGGCACGCTCGATCGGGTTCTCTACCTCGGCAGCACCCGCGCGGCGATCGGCACCGTCGACGACGTGGTCACCAGCCCGGTGCTGTCGCGGCTGTACGGCGCGCCGATCGAGGTGCTGCGCGTCGGCCGACGCATCCTGGTCCTGCCCGCCGAGTCCGCCAATGCGGCGACGAGCAGGGCTGCGACGGCTTCCGGTGCGGCGCGCCCCCCCGTCGCGTCCGGGAGCGGTCCGCGCTGATGCTCGCCTACGAGTTCATGCGCAACGCCTACGCCGCGGCGGCGATCGTCGCGGTGCTCGCCGGGTGCGTCGGCTACTTCCTGGTGCTGCGCGGCCAGACCTTCGCCGGCCATGCCCTGTCCCATATCGGCTTCACCGGCGCCACCGGCGCGGTGCTGGTCGGCCTGCCGCCGCTCTGGGGCCTGGTGCTGGTCACGGTCGCCGGCGGCGTGCTGATGGGCCTGCTGGGCGAGCGCCTCGCCGGGCGCGACGTCGCCATCGGGCTGGTGCTGTCGTCGGCACTCGGCCTCGGCCTGCTGTTCCTGCACTTCTTCACCGCCTACGCCAGCCAGGCCACGGCGCTGCTGTTCGGCAACGTGTTCGGCGTGGACCGCGGGACCCTGCGCGTGCTGGCGGTGCTTGGCGCGCTCTGCGTCGCCGGCCTGGCCGTGATCTCGCGCCCGCTGCTGTTCGCCACGCTGCAGCCCGACCTCGCCGAGGCGAAGGGCGTGCCGCTGCGCCTGCTGTCCGTGATGTTCCTCGCGATCGTCGCCCTGGCCACGGCCGCCTGCGCGCAGATCGTCGGCGTGCTGCTGGTGTTCTCTCTGCTGGTCGGCCCGGCCGCCGCCGCGCAGCGACTGGTTCACGGAATCGGGCACGGCCTGGCACTGGCCGTCGCGCTGGCGCTCGCCCAGGCCTGGCTCGGCATCGCCCTGGCGTGGTGGACCGACTGGCCGGCGAGCTTCTGGATCACCGCGTTGGGCGCCGCCGCGTTCCTGCTGGCCGGTCCCGTCGCTGCGATCGTCCACCGCCTGCGCGACAGGC
>CAXSES010000092.1:7361-9899 GCA_964236225.1 uncultured Acetobacteraceae bacterium | reverse complement strand
CGCCGGGTCCAGGGGCGGCTCGCCCCTGGCGGGTCTGGGCAGAGCCCAGCCTTGCCTGCTTGCCGGCGTCAGTTCACCGCCCGCGCCAGCCGGTCGAACTCCGCTGTCGTGAGGGTCTCCGCGCGGCGGTCGGCGGCGATGCCAACGCGGTCCAGCAGCGACTCGCCGCCCAACGCCTTGAGCGAGCCGCGCAGCATCTTGCGGCGCTGGCCGAAGGCGGCGGCGGTGACGCGCTCCATGGTGCGGAACAGGTCGGGCGGCGGCTGCGCGGGCAGCGGCACCAGCCCGACCACGGCGGAGTGCACTCTGGGCGGCGGCGTGAACGCGGAGGGCGGGATGCGCTGCAGCAGCGACGTCGTGCAGCACCACTGCGCGAGGACGGACAGGCGGCCGTAAGCCTCGGTGTCGGGCGCCGCGCAGATGCGCTCCGCGACCTCGAGCTGGAACATCAGGGTGAGGCGCTCCCAGGACGCGGCCTGGCGCAGCCAGCCCACGAGCAGCGGGCTCGCGATGTTGTAGGGCAGGTTGGCGACGACCTGGCGGGGCGCGGGGACGAGGGTGGCGAGGTCGAGCGAGAGCGCGTCGGCGTCGAGCACGCGCAGGCGCTCGCCGGCCGTCTGCCGCAGCTCCTCGATCGCGGCGATGGCGCGCGGGTCGACCTCGATCGCGGTCAGGGTCGCCAGCCCGGTGTCGAGCAGGGCGCGGGTGAGGCCGCCGGGGCCGGGGCCGACCTCGACCACGTGGCGGCCCGCCAGCGGCCCGGCCTGGCGGGCGATGCGCGCGACCAGGTTGCCGTCGAGCAGGAAGTGCTGGCCGAGCTTGCGGCGGGCGTCGAGGCCGTGGCGGGCGATCACCTCGCGCAGCGGCGGCAGGGCTTCGGAGACCATCAGGAGCGGCCGGAGGCGGAGGCCCTGGACGGGGATCGGGCGGCCCCGAGGCAGGGGAGGCTCTGCCTCCGGACTCCGCCAGGGGCTCTGTCCCCCCTGCCTGAAGACGGGAACCCCGCCAAAGGCAGGACCCCTGGAACCCCACTCTTAAAGAAAGCCGGTCCAGGGGGGCTCCCCCTGGCGGGGTCCAGGGGCAGCGCCCCTGGCCTTGCCTGCCTTGCCGGGTCAGCCTTCGAGGCCGGCGGCGTCAGGCCGTTGGAACGGGCGGCGGAGGGAGAGCCCGGCGCCTTCTTCCAGGTCAGGAGCGCTGCTCGATCAGGGCCTTGCGGCGCATGTCGCGCTGGAGCTGGCGCGAGGCAAGCTCGACCCGCTCCTCGACCATCTGGCCAAGGAGAGCTTCCTTGGCGGGCGCGCCCACCGCCCTGGTCTCGCGCGAGCAGACCATGATGACGGCGATGCCTTCGGGCGCGACCAGGGGCCGGCTCGTCTTGCCGGGCTGCAGCGAGGCCAGCATGCCTCGCATCTGCGGGTTGAGGGCCTCCAGCGTCAGCGGACCCGGATCGGCGGGCCGCGCCGAGCCGGCGGCCTTGTTGGCGGCCTCCACGGCGGCGCAGTCATGGGCGTGGGTCAGCTCGGTGGCGGCGGCGAGCTGGCGCTTCTGCTGGTCGGTGGGGTTGCGCGGGTCGAGCGTCGCGGTGAACGGCAGGAACGCCTCGCGGATCGACATCATGGTGGCGGTGTCGCGGCCCAGCTCGCGGTGGCCGTGCTGGGTGACGATGGCGACTCCGCCTGGCACGGGGATCGGGTTGCTAATCGCGCCGTCCGGCATCTGGCGGACGATGTCGGCGACCGGCGGATCGAGCTGGTCGAGTCGCACCCAGCCGAGGTCGCCGCCCTCCAGCGCGGTCTGGTTCTGGCTGAACTGGGCGGCGACCACGGCGAAGGGCGCGCCGGCGCGGAGCTGCTGGATCACCGTGTCGGCGAAGCGGAGCGCGTCCTGCTGGTGGGCGGGGTCCTCGGCGGTGACGAAGATCTCGCCCACGTGGTACTCGGGCTTGCCGGTGTCGGCGGCGTAGGTCCTCTGCCGTTCGGCAAGGTCGGCCTCTGTGGGGCGGACCTTCTCGCCGATCAGCTCGCGCAGCACCCGGGTCCAGCCGATCTGGGTGCGTATCTGGTCGTAGAGGGTGCGGGCCGCGACGCCCTCGCCCTCGAGCTTGGCGCGCAGCTCGCCGGCGGGCAGGTTGTTGCGCTTCTCGATCTCGCCGATCGCCGAGGCGACGTCCGCGTCTGCGACCACGATCTTGCGGCGCTGTATCTCCTGGGCGCGCAGACGCTCGTCAATGAGCTGCTTGGTGATCTGCGGGCGCAGTCGCTCGAGCAGCTCGGGCGAGACGGGCAGGCCGGTGGAGAGCGCGAACAGCCGGGCGCGCGCGGTGACATCGGAGCGGGTCACCGGCTCGCCGTTGACCACGGCGACGATGGCGTCCTGGGGGGTGGCGGGCTCCGGCTGCGCGCCGGCGGCGGGCTGCGGCGGGATGGCCGGCCCGGGACCTGGCCGGGCCGCGTGGGCGGGCGCGGCCGCGGCGAGCGCCACCGCGAGCAGGGCGGCGAGGATTGCGGCCGCCGGGGCCGGCATGGCCAGGGTCGGCAT
>CAXSES010000092.1:0-7261 GCA_964236225.1 uncultured Acetobacteraceae bacterium | reverse complement strand
GGCCAGGGTCGGCATAGCCAGGGCCAGCCTGTGGGCGGTCGGGGCGGCGAGGCCTCGCGCGGCCCCGGCAGGGCCGGGCGTGCAGGGGGCGAGGGGCCGGACGTCGCGGGAGGGTGTCGTCATGGCGGGCGGCCTTGCTGCTGGCGGGAAGCGGGGGAGTCCCGGTCCTGAGAGGGCGGGCATGCGCGCGGAGGGAGGCGGACTCAGCCGTTGAAGCCGAACTGGCCGATCGTCTTGAACGTCAGCGTGAACAGGATGGTGGTGTCGCCGTTGTCGCCCAGGATCGAGGTGTAGCGCTTGAAGAAGTTGGCGTCGAAGATGAAGCACTCGTTCTCGTAGGTGCCGCGCGCGCCGATCGCGACCATCTGGTTGCCCTGGATGTCGCGCCGGGCGAAGCCGCTGACGCGGAACGGCCCCCGCTGGCTGTTGACGCCGAACTCGACCTCGTTGCGGGGGGTGAAGTAGCCGGGCGGCAGGACCGGGCTGTACGCCACCGCGTCGTAGAGCGTGTAGGGATTGCGCTGGTCGTAGATGTAGCCGGCGTTGAAGCGCAGCAGCTTGCTGCCGGCGCTGAACAGGCCGTCGGCGAAGGTGATGTCGCCGGTGTGGTGGTTGACGCGGGTGCGCCCGGTCAGGTCGAGCCAGGCGTTCGGCACGTAGGTCGCGCGCGCGACGATGTCGGAGGCGTGGTTCTCGAGGCCGGTCAGCGGCAGCATGGAGTGATCGACGTGCTGGCGGAAGGACTCGCCGACCAGGGCGTCGACCTGCTGGGAGCCGGCGAAGGTCCAGTTGGCGTGGAGCGCGACGTTGGCCCGCGCCCCGCCATCGACACGGTCCACGCCCTGCCCTGCGTAGCGGTTGAGCGAGAACAGGGTGGTGTCGGTGAACTCGTAGTCGAGCGCGTCCTCGTTCGGGATCGGGTCGCGTCGCGAGGAGCCGGACTGCGGGGCGAGGATGATCTGGGCGATCGGCTCGACGAGCTGCGAGCTGCCGCCGGCGCCGTTGCGCACGAACGGGTAGTTCACCTTGACCGCGGCCTGCGGCTGGGCGTGAGCCGACTCGCCGGTGGTGGCGGGGGCGAAGTTGGGCTGCTGGTCGAGCGTCGCGTAGTGGTAGGCGGCGCTGTCGACGCGCAGCGTGGCGAGGTACTGCTCGCCGAGCACGCCCCGGAACGGCCGGTCCCAGTTGGCGGACAGCGAGGCGCGCTGGTCGCTGGTGCCGGACTGGCGCAGCACGTTGTAGTCCATGGTGTCGAGGGAGAGCCGGCCGCCCAGCGCGTCGGGCTGGCCGTAGTAGCTGTAGGTGTAGCGCGGCGTCACGAACGGCAGGCGGTTCTGGACCACAGTGGTGTTGAGGGCCTGGAACGCCAGCGCGTCGACGCGGGCGTAGGACCCGACGCCGAACCCCTCCAGATAGAGGCTGCTGGCATAGACGTCGGCGCCGTAGCCGGGCAGGCGGAAGTCGCGGGTGTAGAGCGCGGAGGTGGCGACGTTGACGTCGAAGCCGTAGCGCCAGGTCGCGTCGTAGGAGAACTGGCCGCGCCCGAGCAGGAACGCCTGCGGCCTGCTCTGGTCGTACGCCACGGCGCCGCGCAGGTTGACGAAGCCGTTGTTGAACCGCTCGCGGTAGTAGGCCTGGACCTGCGGCCCGGCCTTGGTGCCGACCTCCCCGGTCACCGTCACGTCGGAGCTGTCGTTGATGACGTAGTAGTAGGGGATCGAGACGAAGGTGCCGAGATGGCTGTCCGTGGCGCCCAGGGCCGGGGTCATGAAGCCGCTCTGGCGCTTCGAGTCCGGCGCGGCGGTCGCGAAGTAGGGCAAATAGAGGACCGGCAGGCCGAAGATGTCGAGGGTGGCGTCGCGGAACTCGATCTTCTTGTGCTCGAGGTCCTGCGTCGCGCTGAAGGCGCGTATCTGCCACAGCGGCGCTTGGCCAGGGTCGGTCGCGCACACGTTGCAGGTGGTGTAGGCGACGCGGCTCAGCTCGTTGACGTGGGCGTCGGTGCGACGCGCGCCGTTGGCCGCGAGCCGGCCGTTCTGCGCCAGCAGCGCCCGCATCCCGGTGAGCACGCCCTGCCGCATGCCCTGGGTCAGCTCGGCGTAGTCGGCGAACAGCACCTGCCCGTCCGGCTCTGCGAGCACGACATGGCCGGTGGCGGCGAGCACGTTGCTGTTGCGGTCGTAGGTGACGCGGTCGGCGCGCACCACCTGGTCGTTCTGCCAGGCCTCGACATGGCCGTCGAGCGTCACGAGGCCGTTCCTGCTGTCGTAGGAGACGCTGTCCGCGTTGAAGGTCACAGGCGCGTCGCGCGAGCCGGTCTGGCTGGTCGCGACGTGGCTGAACGAGGAAAGCTGCGCGCGCGCGGCGTGCGGCAGGAACGCGGCGGCAAGGCAGGGCAGCAGGAAGCCAGGAAGGTTGAGGCCCATTGCTTGAAAGCGGGGCCTCAAACTCCGCCAAAGGCTCGCCTTTGGAATCCAGCACTTAAGCAAGGCCGGTCCAGGGGCGGCTCGCTCGTGGCGGGTTCGGGAGGAGCCGCCCGAAGGTTCCGGCAGCCCGCCTGGGCTGTTGGAATGGGCAGCGGAGGGGGGGGCCAGCCTTGCTTGCTTACGCATGGGCCGTCATGGGTTCCGGCGCGGTGCGGCGCATCAGCCGTCCTCCAGGTGGAGCAGAAGGGAGACGGCGAGCATCAGTCCGGCCGCGGCCGGCGCCCAGGCGGCGAGCACCGCGGGCAGCGCGCCGGACTGACCGAACTCGGCGGACACCTTGGAGACGGTGAACAGGGCGAAGCCGGCGGCGACCCCGCCGCCGATCATGCGCGCGACGCCGCCGCGCCGGGTCGGGCGCATGGAGAACCCGGCGGCGACCAGCGCCATCACCCCCGACAGCAACGGCAGGGCCAGCAGCGACTGGAAGTGCAGGCGGTGGCGCAGCGCGGAGAAGCCGGAACGCTCCAGCAGCCCGATGAAGCCCGGCAGCGCCCAGACAGAGAGCGTGTCCGGCGATGCGAAGCTCTCCTGCACGCGGCCCACCGTGAGGTCGGTGGGCAGCGGCAGGGTGCCGGCCGCCTCTGGCAGGTGGTCGGGGCGGATGGTGCGGGCGTCGGCCAGGTCCCAGTGCCCTGGCTCGAGCGTGGCCTGGCGCGCCTCGATGCGCGAGAGCAGGCGGTCGCCGTCGAGGCGGAACACGCTGACCTCGTCGCCGACCAGGCGGCCCTGCACGAGCGCCACCTGGCGGGCGTGCAGGATCGCGACGCCCTGCGGCCGCAGCCCGTCATCGGCCTGGCGCAGCCAGAGCTGCCCGCCGGCGAGCGAGAGCGGCCCGCCCAGCGACTTGAGGTAGAGGTTGTCCAGCTCCTCGGCGCGGCCGAGCATCGCGGAAGACAGCGGGCTGATCCCTGCGGTGGCGAGCAGGCCGAAGCCCAGCGCGCAGAGCAGCGGCGCGGAGAGGAACTGCCAGGCGGAGATGCCGGCGGCGCGCGCCACGATCAGCTCCGAGGAGCGGGTGAGGCGCCAGAACGCCAGGATGCCGCCGAGCAGCACCGCGAACGGCAGGATCTGCAGGGCGATGTAGGGCAGGCGCAGCACGGCGATCTCGGTGACCAGGCCGAACGAGGCGTCGGGCTTGGTGGCGGCGCGCCGCAGCAGCTCGATGTAGTCGAACAGCGCCACCAGCCCGGACAACGCGGCGAGCATGCCCAGCACGGCGGCGCTGAACTGGCGGCCGACATAGAGGGCGAGGGTGGCGGCGAGGTTCATGCGCGGCCCGGCGCGGCGCGGCTGCCGCCGGCCTGGCGCAGCAGCGTGCGCGCCGTGATGTCGGCCATGGCGCGGCGCGAGCGCAGGCCAGGCGCCAGCAGCCCGCCCAGGCAGATCACGATCGGCAGCCCGGCGGCGAGCCAGACCAGCGGCATCAGCACCGGCAGCCGGGCGGCGAGGCTGGCGGTGGCGAGCCCGAGCGCCAGCAGGCCGACCACGCTGGCCACGCCGATCAGCGGCCGGAGCACTGTGCCGTGGCGCCGGAACCCGCCGGTCAGCACCGAGCACAGCGCGACGAGCGAGAAGCCCAGCGCGGTCAGCGGCGAGGACAGCCGTCGGTTGGCCTCGACCAGGAACTTGCCGCGGTCGCGCGGGTTGGTGATCTCGTGCGGGTCGGGGTGCAGCAGCTCGGTGATGCTCATCTCTGTCGTGTCTCGATAGCGGATTTCCGTCGCCTTTTTGGGGTCGCTCAGGTCGATGGCGTTCTCGGCGAAGGTCAGCACGTCGAGCCGGCCGGTGGTCTTGTCGATCTCCTCGCGCGAGCCGCGGAAAAGCTGCACGCGCGGACTGCCGCCGCCGGTATCGATCAGGCGCCCGCTCTCGGCGAGGATGGTGGCGCGGGTGTTCTTCTGCCTGTCGTCCTCGACCAGGATGCCGCGCAGCGTGCCGTTGGTGTCGCGCGAGCGGACGTAGACGGTAAGCTGGTCGCTGATCGCGGTGAACACGCCTTCCTGGAGCAGGAAGGCGGCGAGCCGGTTGCGGATGGCGAACTGGTACTCGCGGAACGCCGCGTAGCTCGTCGGCACAACCCACACGTTGAGCACGAGGCAGCACAGCGCCGCGAGCCCGGCCAGGCGGAGCGCGGGACGCGACAGGGCGAGCTGCGACAGGCCGGCGGCGCGCATCACGGTCAGCTCGCGGTCGCCGGCGAGCCGCTGGTAGACGAACTGCACCACCACGAAGGTTGTGATCGGCAGGATCACCGACACGAAGCCCGGGATCAGCAGGCCGGTCAGGTGGAGGAACACGCGCAGCGACAGGCCGCGGTTGACCACCAGCTCGACCAGGCGGAGCGACTGCGTCAGCCAGATCAGCGCGACAAGCGCGGTGGTGGCGGCGACCAGCGCCGCGAGAAGCTGGCGGAACACGTAGCGGTCAAGCCGGCTTGGACGGCGGCGCCCGGCCGAGCGGCGCCGGGCTGGCTGTGGGACCGGGCCTGGGTCGTCGCGGTCGCGGGTGCGGGGTTCGGCCATGGCAGCCGCACCATACAGGGTTGGGGAGCGTGGCAAAAGGTTGCCACGGACTCGGTTGCACATCCGCGTGGATCAGGGATGCGAGCGGAGATAGCCGGCACCCAGGGAGCAAGGCTGGGCTCTGCCCAGACCCGCCAGGAGGGAGGCCCCCCCTGGACCCGGCGCAACTTAGACTCGTTTCCGGCCGAGTGTACACTGCGTGGCCCGGCATGATCGGATATGCCACCACACCCGCCGCATAGGCCACGCATAGTCGGTGTAGAACGAGTCTAAGGGAAGGCGGTCCAGGGGACCTTCCCCTGGCGGAGTTTGAGGCAGAGCCTCAACCTTGCTTGCTTTACAGCTCACTCCGAAAGGCGGTTGGTTGTCGTACCCCGCTGCCTGCCGCGCAGCGCGAGGCTCTCGCGGTTCAGCGCCGCGAGGCTCGCAGGCTCGGCGGCGATGCGTTCGGCGAGCGCGATGGCGCGGGCGAGCTGCGCGTCGTCGAGGTGGCGTATGGCGGGACGCCGGACCCGCTGGTGCCACGGTGCGCCGATCGCGAGGTCCAGGCAGACGCGCATGAAGCAGTGGTCGTTGCGGATCGGCCAGCGATGCGTCGCGGCCAGCGCCGGCAGCACGACGCGGGTCAGGTGCAACCAGCGCGCCACCGAGTCGGCGCGCGCCGCCGACGGCGCGGCCTCGTCGTCCACAGGCGGGGACTGGCAATGCCTCCCTGCCCGGGGAGCGGGCAAGCGCCGGAGCCGCGTGCCGCCGCTGCCGCTCATGGCCGATGCCGGGTTCGCGCCCGCAGGGGGCGGGGCCGGTCCGCGAACCGTGTCGCGGGAGTGCGGGCGGCCCGTGTCGCCCCTCGCCAGCACGGGGCGGAGCGGGGCATCCTGCGGCGATGGCCGATGAACCGCTGATCCTCACGCTGGCGCTCGACAGCCTCACGCAGCAGCGTTTCGAGCGGGAGCGCCGCCAGCATTTCCCCGCGGCGCGCAACCACATCCCCGCGCACGTCTCGATGTTCCAGTCGTTGCCCGGGGCGGAGCTGGACGCCATCGCGGGGCGGCTGGAGGCGCTGCGCGGGCGGGCGAGGCTGACGGTCGAGGTGGTCGGGGTGCGCTCGCTGGGGCGGGGGTGCGCCTACGACCTGCGCTCGGCGGCGCTGGACGGCCTGCGCGCCGAGCTGGCGAGGGGCTGGGCCGGGTGGCTGGGCGCGCAGGACCGGCAGGGCTACCGGGCGCATGTCACCGTGCAGAACAAGGTCGCGGCGGACGTGGCGCGCGACACGCTGGCGCGGCTGCAGGCGGGGTTCATGCCGTGGGACGCGCGCGGCGTGGGCGTGACGCTGTGGCGCTACCTCGGCGGCCCGTGGGAGCAGCTCCACCATGTCGAGTTCGCCGAGGAGCCGGGCGGCGCCTGACCTGCCAAGTAGGTAAGCAAGACCAGGGGCTCTGCCCCCCTGCTTCAAGGCGGGGACCCCGCCAAAGGCAGGGCCCTTGGAACCCTTCTCTTAAGGGGAGCCGGTCCAGGGGGACTCCCCCTGCGGGTCCCCGCTTCCAGGAATTGGGGCAGAGTCCTGGCCTTGCCTGCCTCGCCAGGTCAGACCCCAGGGCCGTTGGCCTGGCGGGTTCCCAAGGCGGGCGCGCCATCCTTTGGTTGCTCGGCTACCTGGTGTTCAGGTTCGGGCCGACGGACCCGCCGGCCGGGCCGCCGCCCGCTCCGAGGCCGCCGCCAAGGCCGGTCGTGCCTGGCTCGCCGCCGCCAAGGCCGCCAGGGCCGACGCCACCCAGGCCGATCGCACCCGGGCTGCCCGCGCTGCTGCCGACGCTGGCGCTGGCGCCGGAGCTGCCGGACCCGGCGGTGGTGCCAAGCTCGCTGCCCACCGTGGTGCCGGGCGCGCGGGTGCCGGAGAGCGGGCTGATGGGGGCGGCGGTCGTGCGGCCGGTGTGTCCGGCGGGCTCGGCGCCGCGTGTCGACACCGTGCTGCCGTCGCGGTGGATCTCGGTCGTAGTGCCGGTGCGGGCGTCGGTGCGCGCGCTCTGGGCGAAGGCGGCGCAGGCCAGGGACGGGGCGAGCAGGGCGGCCACGAGCAGCGGCGTGATCTGTCTGGGCAATCGACATCTCCGGGGCGAGATGCCCGATGGCACACACGCGCCAGCCTGCCACCGGGTTGCGCGCGACGCTCGGCGCGGTGGCCCTGGGCATCGACCGGCCAGGAAGCAAGGCTGGGCTCTCCCTCCGCCTGCCATTCCAACGGCCCAAGCGGGC
>CAXSES010000091.1:5049-9940 GCA_964236225.1 uncultured Acetobacteraceae bacterium | reverse complement strand
TCGTGCCCCGCCTCGCTGTCGTGAAGCGCCTGCACCTGCGCGTAGGTCAGCCGCGCCGCGGAGCGCATCAGCCCGCGCCCGAACCGGTGCGACAGCTTGCGCCCGTCCACCGTCACCCGCATCTCGACGAACAGGCATCCGCGCTCCTCGGCCGGCCGCAGCGAGCACCACCCGTTCGACAGCGCCTCCGGCAGCATCGGCACCACGCGGTCCGGGAAATACACCGAGTTGCCACGCCTGCGCGCGTCGCGGTCCAGCGCGGAGCCCGGCCGGACGTAGTGCGCCACGTCCGCGATCGCCACGACCAGCCGGTGCCCGCCGGGATTGGCCGTCTCCCCGTCGCGCGCCACGTCGGGCTCGGCGAACACCGCGTCGTCGAAGTCGCGCGCGTCCTCGCCGTCTATGGTGACCAGCGCCAGGTCGCGCAGGTCGGTGCGCTCGCCCAGCGGCACCGCCCGGGCCGCCTCCGCCTCCGCCACCGAGGCGGGATCGAACTCCGTCGGGATGCCGTGAGTGTGCACGCAGATCAGGCTGACCGAGCGCGCGTCGCCCATCCGCCCGAGACGTTCGACCACGCGCGCCGTCTTCAGCCCGTACCCCGTGGACGGCAGCGGCTGCGCCAGCACGATCTCGTCGTGCTCCGCGCCCTCCGTCTCTCCCGCCGGGATGCGCCACTCCGCCTTGGAGCGCCGGTCGGTGGGGACCAGCCGCCCCTCGCCCGGCGCCGCCGCGATCCCTGTGCCGCGGCGCACGAACCGCCCGCGCCCGCGCCGGTCGCGCTCGCCTGCGTCGTCCTGGCCGCCCGCGCCCTGGCCACCCGCACCCTGGCCGCCCGCCTCGCGCCCGCCGGCCTTGAACACGCCGAGCACGCGCGCCGGCGCCTCGCTCAGCCGCTTCAGCGTGCGCCCCTCGTAGCGGGCCCCGGGTCCTCCTGGGCCGATCGGCCTGAGCCGCGCCAGCACCCGCTCGCCCGGCGCCAGCGCCGGCCTGCCGCGCTCCTCCGCCGCCATCAGCACCAGCGGCGGCGGCCCGTCGCCCAGCCAGTCCAGCGGCCGCGCCACCGCGTCGCCGTCCGGATCGGTCCCGGTGACCAGCACCACCATCGCGTCCGGCAGCCGACCGGGCGGCGTGAACCGGCGATGCCCCGCCGGCGCCACCGCCCCGCTCTCCGCCAGGTCGCGCAGCATCTCGCGCAGGCCCGCGCGATGCTGCGGCCCGAGCCCGAACTCGCGCGAGATCTCGCGCTTGCCGACCCGCCCCTGGCTCTCGCGGATGAACCGCCTGACCGCCTCGCGCGAGGGCAGCCCGCCCGGTCCGCGCCCGTCCGCATCGCGTGCCCGCCCGCCATCCCCGGCGGTCCTTTCCGCCTCGCCGGCCTTCGACGCCGGCCCGGAGCCTTGCGGCCCCGACGCCTCCAGCATCATCCGCAGGCCGGCCGCCTGCCCGTCGCGCCCATCCTCCGGCGGCGGAGCGACGCCATTCCCCGGCGCCGGCGCGTCGCTCCAGCGCAGCGTCGGCTCGCGGGTGTCGTCCTCGCCGGAGGCCGGGGGCCGCGCCATCTCAGCCTGCCTCGCCCGATCCGGTCGCTCCGCCCGCCGCCGGCTTCGCGGCCTTCGGCGTCCCGGCCCCGGCCTTCGCGCCCGGCTTGGCTTTCGCCCCCGGCTTGGCCTTTGCGCCAGGCTTGGCGGCAGCCGCCTTCGCAGGCTTCTTCGCCGCGACCGCCGCCACCGGCTCCGTCGCGCTCGCCTCGTCCGCCACCCTCGGCTTCTTCGCGCCCGCGGCCTTCGCCGCCGGCTTGCCCTTCCGCGCGCCCGGCTTCCCCTTGAGCGGCTTGCCCCGCTCCGCCAGCAGCGCCACCGCGTCCTCCAGCGTCACGTCGTCCATCTCCACGCCGCGCGGCACGTTGGCGACCACCGTGTTGTGCTGGATGTAGGGCCCGAACCGCCCCTTCTTCACCATCACCGGCGCGCGGTCCTTCGGGTGCTCGCCCAGCGCCCGCACGCTCGCCAGCTTGCGCGCCAGCACGTCCACGGCCCGGTTCAGCCCCACCGCGAGCACGTCGTCGTCCTTGTCGAGCGAGCCGAAGATCGCCCCCATCTTCACGAACGGCCCGAACCGCCCGATCCCCGCCTCGATCGGCTCGCCCAGCTCCGGGTGGGTGCCCACGAAGCGCGGCAGCGACAGCAGGCCCAGCGCCTGCTCCAGCGTCATCGCGTCGCCGTCCATGCCCTTGGGCAGAGAGGTCCGCCGCGGCTTGACCTTCTTGTCCTCGGGGTCCGCCTCGCCCTGCTGCACGTACAGCCCGTAAGGCCCGCGCCGCACCGTGACCATCTGCCCGCCCTCCGGGTTCGGCCCCAGCTCGCGCAGGCCCTCCTTCAGGGTCTCGCCCTCGCCCTCGCCGCCCTCGATCGCCAGGCGCCGCGTGTACTGGCAGCCGGGATAGTTCGAGCAGCCGATGAACGAGCCGTGCCTCCCGAGCTTGAGCCCGAGCCGGCCCGCATGGCACGCCGGACACAGCCGGGGATCAGTGCCATCGGCTCGCGCGGGGAAAAAATGCTCGCCGAGGTCGCCGTCCAGCGCGTCGATGACGTCGGAGATCTTCAGCTCGCGCGTCTGCTCCACCGCCTTGGAGAAATCGTCCCAGAACGCGTGCATCACCGCGCGCCACTGCGCCGTGCCGTCCGAGATCTCGTCGAGCTGCTCCTCCAGCCCCGCGGTGAAGCCGGTGTCCACGTAGCGCTCGAAGAAGCTCGCCAGGAACGCCGTGACCAGCCGCCCTCGGTCCTCCGGCACGAACCGCTTGCCCTCCATGCGCACGTAGCTGCGGTCGCGCAGCACCGTCAGGATCGAGGCGTAGGTCGAGGGCCGGCCGATCCCCAGCTCCTCCATCATCTTGACGAGGCTGGCTTCCGAGTAGCGCGGCGGCGGCTGGGTGAAGTGCTGCGTGGCATCCACCTTGGGGCAGGTGAGGGGGTCGCGCTCCGCCATCGGCGGCAGCATCCGGCTCTCCTCCTCCTCGCCCTCGTCGACGCCCTCGCGATACAGCCGCAGAAACCCGTCGAACGCGATGATCGACCCGTTCGCCCGCAGCCTCGGCCCCGCAGGATGCGTCGGGTCCGTGACCTCGACGATCACCTGGTCCAGCTCCGCGGACTGCATCTGGCTCGCGACCGCGCGCTTCCACACCAGCTCGTAAAGGCGCCCCTGCTCCGCGTTGAGGTAGCCGACCAGCTCGTCGAGGGTGCGCGACACCTCGGTCGGCCGCACCGCCTCGTGGGCCTCCTGGGCGTTCTTGGCCTTGGCGTGGTACTCGCGCGGCGCCAGCGGCCGGTACTGCTCGCCGAACCCGGTGACGACATAGTCGCGGACGGCGTCGATCGCCTCGCGCGCCATCGAGACGCCGTCGGTGCGCATGTAGGTGATGAGGCCCGTGGTCTCGCCGTCCAGCTCGATGCCCTCGTAGAGCTGCTGGGCCGTGCGCATCGCCGCCTGCGCGCCCATGCCGAGCTTGCGGCTCGCCTCCTGCTGAAGCGTTGAGGTGGTGAACGGCGCCGGCGGGTTGCGCTTGACCCGGCGCCTCTCGACGCTGGCCACGGCGAAGCCTTCCGCCTCGACCTGCGCCCTGGCCGCCAGCGCCAGCGCCTCTGTGTTCAGGTCGAACTGGTCGAGCCTCTTGCCGTCCAGATGCGTCAGCCGGGCCAGGAACGGCGCGCCCGCCGGCGTCGCCATGTGCGCCTCCACCGTCCAATACTCGCGCGGCCGGAACGCCTCGATCTCCGCCTCGCGCTCGCACACCAGCCGCAGCGCCACGGACTGCACCCGCCCCGCCGAGCGGCTGCCCGGCAGCTTGCGCCACAGCACCGGCGACAGCGTGAACCCCACCAGGTAGTCCAGCGCCCGCCTGGCCAGGTACGCCTCGATCAGCGGCAGGTCCAGCTCGCGCGGCTGCTCCATCGCCTTCTGCACGGCCGACCTGGTGATCTCGTTGAAGGTGATGCGCTGCACCTCCACGCCGCGCAGCGCGCCCTTCTCCTCCAGCATCGCCCGCACGTGCCAGGAGATCGCCTCGCCCTCCCTGTCCGGGTCGGTCGCCAGATACAGGTGCTGCGCGCCCTTGAGCGCCTTGACGATGGCCGTGATCTGGCGCTGCCCGCGCTCGTCGGCCTCCCAGTCCATGGCGAAATCCTGGTCCGGCCGCACGCTGCCGTCCTTGGGCGGCAGGTCGCGCACATGGCCGAACGAGGCGAGGACGGTGTAGCCGTCCCCCAGATACTTGTTGATGGTCTTGGCCTTGGCGGGCGATTCGACGACGACGACGTCGGTCATTCCAGTCCCTTGGGGAGGCTAGGGCCCCGTGTCGATCAGCAGGCAGACCCGGTTCCCGGGAAGGGTCTCGATCCGGCCGGCGAGCTCAAGCTCCAGCAGCGCGGCAGAGACGTCAGACGCGGACAAGTGGCAGCGACGCACCACCTCGTCAACCGGCGTCGGCGACAGGCTGAGCGCCGCGAGCACCCTGGCCTGCACGCTGCCCGGCGCATCCTGCCCGTCGCCGGCCTCCTTCGCCCTGTCCCGGGGTGCGCCGCCGCCGGCCTGCTCAGCCGCCGCCGCGCGCCGCCGCAGCAGCCCCGTGCGCCGACGCGGCGGGCCAGGGACGCTCCCGCCGGACGGGTCCGACGCGGGGGCCGCCAGCCCGCCGGCCGGAGTCCCGTCGCGGCCCGCCCCGGCCGACCTGGCCCCGACCGTCGTCGCAGGCGGCTTCGTCGCGGGGCGTCCCGTCGCGGCCTCGTCAGGTTCGCCAGGTCCTGGCACGACGGCGCCCGCCCGCCCTGCGTCCGGGTCCGCTGCGCCGCCTGTCTCCGCCGCCGTCTCGCCAGCTCCCGCTTCGCCAGCC
>CAXSES010000091.1:2977-4949 GCA_964236225.1 uncultured Acetobacteraceae bacterium | reverse complement strand
TCGCCAGCCCCGGTCTCGCCAGCCCCGGTCTCGCCAATCCTCGTCTCGCCAATCCTCGTCTTGCCGGTTTCCGCCGTGCCGGCCTGGCGCCGAGCCGTCCCCGACTTGCCGGCGTCGGACTCGTTGGGCTCGTCGCCCGGCGCACCGTCGTCCTGGTCGCCGCGCCCGGCCTCGGCACCGGCGCCGGCCGGCAGCGCCGGGCCATGGTCCGGCAGGTTCGCCAGCACGTCGGCGGCGGACTCCGTCAGGAACGCGCCTTGCCGGATCAGGTCGTTGCTCCCCCGCGATCGCGGGTCGAGCGGCGAGCCGGGCACGGCGAAGATCTCGCGGTGCAGCTCCTGCGCCAGCCGCGCCGTAATCAGCGTCCCCGACCGCAGCGCCGCCTCCACCACCACCACGCCCAGTGACAGCCCGGCGATGATCCGGTTGCGCCGCGGGAAGTGCCGGTTCTGCGGCGCGACCCCGAACGCCGCCTCCGCCACCACCGCCCCGTGCGCCGCGACCTCCGCCTGCAAGGCCGCGTGGTCCGCCGGGTAAGGCCGGTCGAGCCCGCCCGCCACGCATGCCACGGTGCGCCCGACATGCATCGCGCCCCGGTGCGCCGCCGCGTCGATGCCGCGCGCCAGCCCCGACACCACCACCAGCCCCGACGACGCCAGATCGGTGGACAGCGCCTCGGCCATGCGCTCGCCGTTGGTCGAGCAGTTCCGCGCCCCCACCAGCGCCACCGCCCGCGCCGACAGGCACCCCACGTCGCCCAGCACCGCGATCACCGACGGCGCGTCGGCGAGCAGGGCCAGCAGCGGCGGATAGTCCGCCCCGCCCAGGAACAGCATCCGCCCGCCCATCCTGGCCAGCCGCTCCAGCTCGCGCGCCGCCTCGTCGCGCCCGGGGACGCGAAGCGCGTCCGCCCGCCCGCCGGCGCGCGCCAGGCCGGGCAGCGCCTCGATCGCTTCCGCCACTGTCGCGAACCGTGCCAGCAGCCGCCGGTACGTGACCGGGCCGACGCCCTCGGTGCGCGCCAGGCGCAGGCGGTCGAGCGACTCCTGCGGCGTCACTGCAGGCCCCGCCGCACAGCCAGCGGGCAAGGCTGGGCTCTGCCCAGGCCCGCCAAAGGGCCGAGCCCTTTGGAAACCCTTCCCTTGAGGCGTGGGCTCCAAGGGCCTGCCTTTGGCGGGGCCTCGATCTTGCCTGCCTCGCCGTTTTTCCGGTTCCTGCTCCGCGTTGTCACGCTCCGGCCCCGATCCTCGGCTCGGTTCCCGCCAGCAGCCGCCCGACATTGCCGCGGTGCCGCGCCGCCACGAGCGCCGCCACCAGAACCGCCGCCGCCCACGCCGGCCATCCCAGCAGGCCCGCGCCCAGCCCGCCGCCCGTCGCCATCGCCGCGAGCGCGCCCACCGAGGAGATCCGGCTGAGTCCCACCGCCAGCATCCAGGCCGCGCAGGCGGCGAGCCCCACCCGCCAGTCCAGCCCCAGAAGCGCGCCGAGGGCGGCGGCCACGCCCTTGCCGCCGCGAAACCCCAGCCACACCGGGAAGCAATGCCCCGCCACCACCCACGCCGCCGCCAGCGCCGCGCAGGACGGCCCGCACGCCATCCCCGCCACCCCCACGGCGAGCAGCCCCTTGGCCGCGTCCAGCAGCAGCGTCGCGAGCGCGAGGCCGCGCCGCCCCGTGCGCAGCACGTTGGTGGCGCCGATGTTGCCCGAGCCGATCCGGCGCAGGTCGCCCAGCCCCGCGAGCCGGGTCAGCAGCAGCCCGAACGGCACGCTGCCCGCCAGGTAGGACAGCACAGCGACGAACACGGACCGCGCCGCGTCGCCCAGACCGGCGACATCCAGGCTTGCAGCCCCCACGCTCACAACCCGATCTCCGCCGCCCCGTCCGGACCCTGCGCGCCGTCCGCCCTCCCGCGCGCCTCCGGCGCGACTGTTTCTTTGCGCGCCTCCGCCACGGCTGTCTCCCCGCGCGCCT
>CAXSES010000091.1:1223-2877 GCA_964236225.1 uncultured Acetobacteraceae bacterium | reverse complement strand
GCGCGCCTCCGGCACGACCGTCTCTTTGCGCGCCTCCGGCACGACGCGCAGCCTGCCCGCCTCCGGCCCGGCCGCCGGCGCCGCGCTTCCCGCCGTCCCCATCCCCGATGCCGGGCCGCCCGGATGGGCGAACGCCAGCCGCCCCGCCTTCCAGGTCCCGAACACCCGACCCTCCAGCGCCCGCCCATCGAACGGCGTGTTCTGCGCCTTGCCCGGCAACGCGCCCGCCACGACCTTCCACGCCCGCTCCGGATGGAACAGGCACAGATCCGCCGGTGCCCCGCGCGCCAGCGTTCCCGCCTCGACCCCAAGCACCTTCGCCGGACGCGCGGTGAGCAGCGCCACCGCCTGCGCCAGCGACAGCGAGCCGCCATGCACCTGCGCCAGGCTCACCGCCAGCAGCGTCGCCAGCCCCGCGCCGCCGGGCGAGGCCTGCGCGAACGGCAGCCGCTTGTCGTCGGCGTCGCGCGGCTGGTGGTCCGAGGCGATGGCGTCGATCGTGCCGTCGAGCAGCCCCGCGGCGACCGCCAGCCGGTCGCTCTCCGGCCGCAGCGGCGGCGACAGCTTGGCGTACGAGCGGAAATCCCCGATCGCCGTCTCGTTGAGGTCGAAGTAGGGCGGCGCGGTGTCGCAGGTGACGTCCACGCCCTCGTCCTTGGCGCGTCGGATCAGCGCCACCGCCTCCGCCGTCGAGACGTGGGCGACGTGCAGCGCGCCGCCGGTGAGGCGGGCCAGGCGGATGTCGCGCGCCACCAGCATCGCCTCCGCCACCGCAGGGATGCCGGGCAGGCCGAGGCGCGTCGCCAGCTCGCCCTCCGTCGCCGCCCCGCCCGCCGCGAGCGAGGGCTCCTCCGGGTGCACCACCACCCGCACCCCGAAGCCGCGCGCATACGACAGCGCGAGCCGCATCAGCCGCGCGTTGCCGATCGCGCGCATCCCGTCGGTGAACGCGACCGCCCCTGCCTCGCGCAGCAGCCCCAGCTCCGCGAGCTGCTCGCCGCGGCACCCCGACGTCAGCGCCCCGTAGGGCAGGATGGTGAGCGACCCGGTCTCCTCGCCGCGCGCGCGCAGCAGGCGCACCAGCGCCGGGTCGTCGATCGCGGGCTTCGTGTCGGGCAGCGCGGCGAGCGTGGTGATGCCGCCCGCCGCCGCCGCCGTCGCCGCCGAGGCGATCGTCTCCCGGTACTCGCGTCCGGGCTCGCCGAGGGCCGCGCGCATGTCCACCAGCCCCGGGCACAGCACGCAGTCCGTGCCGTCCACGACCTCCGCCCCGTCCGGCCGCCCCAGTTGCGCGCCGCGATCAGCGATCCGCCCGTCGCGCACCAGAAGCTCGCCGTGATGGTCCATGTCGGCGGCCGGGTCGATCAGCCGCACGCCGGTGAACAGGATGTCGCTCAAGCGTCGCCACCCTCGGCATCGTCGTCCTGGTCGGACTCCTCGTCCTGGCCCGCGACGCCAAGGCTGGCGTTGCCACGGCCGACGCCGTCCCCGCCGCCCGCGTCCCGCCCCGCCCCGGACGCGCTGGCGCGTCCCAGCCCCGCCCCGGACGCGCTGGCGCGTCCCCGGCCCGCGTCGCCCGGACCGTCGTCGCGCCCTCCGCCGTCGCGCCACCCCCGATCCTGCCGTGCGCCGTCCTGCCGTGCGGCCTCCTGCC
>CAXSES010000091.1:0-1123 GCA_964236225.1 uncultured Acetobacteraceae bacterium | reverse complement strand
GCGGCCTCCTGCCGGTCCGCCTCCCACCGGTCCGGCTCCCACCGGCCTGTCTCTCGCCGGCCGGACCCGCCCGCGCGCGCCTGCGGCCGCGCGAGGCGGTCCAGCACCGCCATGCGCACCGAGACCCCCATTTCCACCTGCTCGCGGATCACGCTGTGCGCCGGGTCGTCGGCCACCGCGCTGTCGATCTCCACGCCGCGGTTCATCGGCCCGGGGTGCATCACCAGCGCGTCCGGCGCCGCCCGCGCCAGCTTCTCCGCGTCCAGGCCGAAGAAGCGGAAATACTCGCGCGCGCTCGGCACCGGCGCCGCGCCGCCGCCCTCCCCCATGCGCTCGCGCTGCAGGCGCAGCATCATCACCACGTCCACGCCGTCCAGGCCGCGCGCCATGTCGTGGAACACGTCGACGCCGAGGCGCCCGACCTCGGCCGGCAGCAGCGTCGGCGGCCCGACCACCCGCACCCGGCTGCCCATCGTGCCGAGCAGGTGGATGTTGGACCGCGCCACCCGGCTGTGCGCCACGTCGCCGCAGATCGCCACCGTCAGCCCCGCCAGCCGCCCGCGCCTGCGCCGGATCGTCAGCGCGTCGAGCAGCGCCTGGGTCGGGTGCTCGTGGGTGCCGTCGCCGGCGTTGACCACGGCCGCGCCCACCTTCTGCGCCAGCAGCGACGGCGCGCCGGACTGCCCGTGGCGCACCACCAGCAGGTCGCAGTGCATCGCGTTCAGCGTCGCCGCGGTGTCGAGCAGGGTCTCGCCCTTGTTCACGCTGGAGCTGGCGACCGACATGTTGATGACGTCCGCGCCCAGGCGCTTGCCGGCCAGCTCGAAGCTGGTGCGGGTGCGGGTGCTGTCCTCGAAGAACAGGTTGATGACGGTGCGCCCGCGCAGGGTGTCGCGCTGCGTCTTGCCGGAGCGGTTCAGCAGGACGTAGCTCTCCGCCAGGTCGAGCAGCTCCGCGATCTGCGGCGGGTGCATGCCCTCGATGGCGAGTAGGTGGCGGGAGGCGAGCACGGGCGCGTTCCGGACGGTGACGGCGCGGACGCTAGCGGGGGAGGGGGCGCAGGGGAAGGGAACTGCCGGAGGCAGGAAGCAAGCAAGGCCAGGGCTCTGCCCTGGACCCGCCA
>CAXSES010000090.1:7188-10062 GCA_964236225.1 uncultured Acetobacteraceae bacterium | reverse complement strand
GCGAGAGCCTCGGTAATATCACGTTGACTGCTATCTGATCTAAGTGTATTAAATACGGCACTTGCTGATGCAAATGGCATATCAGATAATTTCCAGAAGACGCGTAACGCGCTCTCTTGACAAGCACCGAATGAAACAGCTACTTGTCCGATAGCAGTAATTAACTCCGATGCTTTATAAGAATTTTCGAAAGGTAATTTATCAGTCGGCGTCCCAGTGCTCATGGCCTTAAGCTTGCCTTCTAAAATTTATAAAGTATAGGTTTGTAGTAAAGCCTGATTACGTTGCGGAGCGGGATCAAAGGGCCGCCGGCCCTTTGCGGGTCTGGGCAGAGCCCAGCCTTGCTTGCTTCGGCGGCGGCCCTTCCCAGCCCTAGGCGGCGAGCCTGGCTTGCAGCGCCGGGTGGACGGTAAACTGCGCGGCGGTCTTGGCGCGGATGTCGTCGAGCGTGACGTCGGGCGCGATGTCGACGAGCGTGAGGCCCGGGCGGGCGCCGTCCCTGGTCCCTTCCTTGGAGACGTCGAACACGCCGAGGTCGGTGACGATGAGGTTGACCACGCCGGCGCCGGTGAGCGGCAGGGTGCAGCGGGGCAGTATCTTGGGCTCGCCCTTGGCGGTGTGCTCCATGAGCACGACGATGCGCGGCACGCCGGCGACGAGGTCCATCGCGCCGCCCATGCCCTTGACCATCTTGCCGGGCACCATCCAGTTGGCGAGGTCGCCGTTCTCCGCGACCTGGAGCGCGCCGAGGACGGAGAGCTGGACGTGGCCGCCGCGGATCATGGCGAAGGAGGTGGCGCTGTCGAAGAACGAGGAGGTGGGCAGCAGGGTGACGGTCTGCTTGCCGGCGTTGATGAGGTCTGGGTCCTCGTCGCCCTCGAAGGGGAAGGGGCCCATGCCGAGCATCCCGTTCTCGCTGTGCAGCGAGATGGTCATGCCGGGGGGGATGTGGTTGGCGACCAGCGTGGGGATGCCGATGCCGAGGTTGACGTAGAATCCGTCCTGCAGCTCGGCCGCCGCGCGGGCGGCCATCTGGTCGCGGGTCCAGGGCATGTCAGGCGGCCTCCCTCTTGCGGGTCGTTCTCTGCTCGATGCGTTTCCCGGCGCTGCCGACCACGACCATGCGCTGGACGAAGATCCCAGGCGTGATGATCGCGTCGGGGTCGAGCGAGCCCTGTGGCACCAGCTCCTCGATCTCCGCGACGGTGACGGTGGCGGCGGTGGCCATCACCGGGTTGAAGTTGCGCGCGGCCATCCTGTACACGAGGTTGCCCTCCGGGTCGCCGCGCCAGGCGTGGATGACGGCGAGGTCGGCGCGAAGTCCGGTCTCCATGATGTGGTCGTGGCCGCCGAAGCTGCGCACCTCCTTGCCCTCGGCGATGGCGGTGCCGGCGCCGGTGCGGGTGTAGAAGGCGGGGATGCCCGCGCCGCCCGCGCGGATGCGTTCGGCGAGCGTGCCCTGCGGGTTGAACTCGATCTGAAGCTCGCCGGCGAGGTACTGCTGCATGAACAGCTTGTTCTCGCCGACGTAGGAGCTGATCATCCTGGCGATCTGGCGGGTCTGGAGGAGTTCTCCCAGGCCGCCGTCGTCGACGCCGGCGTTGTTGGAGACCACGGTGAGGTCGCGCACGCCGGACTCGCGGATCGCGGTGATCAGCGCGGACGGGATGCCGCACAGGCCGAAGCCGCCGGAGTGGACCAGCATGCCGTCGCGCAGCAGGCCTGCCAGGGCGGCGGCGCCGTTCTCGTGGATCTTGTTGACGGCCATGGCCGGGGTGCCTCCGCAGATTGCTGCGGGCAGGGTGGCACGGGGGAAAGAAGGAAGGAAGGTTGAGGCTCCGCCTCAAGCTCCGCCAGGGGGAGCCCCCCTGGACCCGGCGCAACTCAAGGGAAGCCGATCCAGGGCGGCTCGCCCTGGCGGGTCCCCGCTTCCAGGCCATGGGGCAGAGCCCTGGCCTTGCCTGCCGTCTTTGCCCTCACTCCGGCAGCACGCCGTGCTGGCGGAGGAAGCCGAGCAGGGGGAGCATGGGCAGGCCCAGGATCGCGCTGTGCTCGCCGTCGATCCGCTCCATGAGCTGGAGGCCGGGGCCTTCGAGGCGGTAGGCGCCGACGCTGGACAGCACGGCGTCGCCCTCTGCGTCGAGATGGGCGTCGAGGACCGCGTCGGAGAAGGCGCGCATGGCGAGGCGCGGGGTGGCGAGGTGGCGCCAGACCTCGGCGCCGTCGCGCAGGCAGGCGATTGCGGTGTGCAGGGTGTGGGTGCGGCCGCGCAGGCGCTGCAGGTGGGCGCGGGCCTGCGCGCGGGTGGCGGGCTTGTCGAACCAGGCGTCGCCGCAGGTCAGGATCTGGTCGGCGCCGATCACCAGGGCGCCCGGGGCGTCGGCGGCGTGGATGCGGCGGGCCTTGAGGGTGGCGAGCAGGGCGGCGACCTCGCCGGGGGTGGCGCCGTCGGCGCGGGCCTGGCGCTTCACGGCGGCCTCGTCGATGCGGGCGGGGCGGGCCTCGGCGCGCAGGCCGGCGGCGTGGAGCAGGGCCAGGCGGGTGGCGCTGGCGCTGGCGAGGATCAGGGGGGCGGGGGACTGGAGCATGGGGCGGCCTCCGGGGGCGGGGTCCGGGGGCTCGCCGGGGCTGGGAGGTGCGGACCCTGCGCCGGGCAGGCACAGGGAGTCGAGCCTAGCAGGCGCAGGAAGTCTTTCCGTTCGAGGCTCCGACCTGGCAGCCGGGCCGGTCGTTGCGGAAACCGCGATCCTTTCCGCAGGCACGCTCCCGGGCCTCGGCGGATCGTCGCCGGGACGCGGTCGTGACACGCGGCCGGCTCGCGCCTTTCAGCCGTTCCGGCCGGCGGCGTCACCGCCCGGGGCGGCGTCACCGCCG
>CAXSES010000090.1:3155-7088 GCA_964236225.1 uncultured Acetobacteraceae bacterium | reverse complement strand
GGCCACTTCGCCATCTTTGGCGGGGAGGATGAACCCGTCGGCCGGGTTCCAGGTCCGGGCCGGGTTCAGCCTCCCACGGGTCTCGCGCCGCAGCGGCTCGTCGCCGGGATGGCGCATCCGCGGTGTGTCGCGATCCTGCTGCTCATCCGGACGGCTGCGCTGGCGGCCCGGCGTGGGCAGGCCCGCCTTGCGTCAGTGCAGCCATGCGCCGATGCCCGAACGATGGCGCGACGCCTGTGCCGCGCGGCGCAACGCGCTGGGAGAGACACCCATCTCGCGCCGGAAGCGGTCGGCGAAGTGGGCGGGGGAGGGGAAGCCTGACCTGAGCCCCACCTGGGCCAAGGGAAGATCGGAGTGCGTCACCAGGTTCCGCGCCTGCTCCAGGCGGCGACGGAGCATGTAGGCGTACGGCGTGACGCCCGTCGTGCGGCGGAACTCCCTGGCGAAATGGTGCAAACTGAGGTTCGCCTCGGCCGCGAGCTGGCTGAGCGACGGGGACGAGGCGACCGGGCCGGGCAGGCGGGATTCGATCAGCTCCTCCACCCGCCGCAGGTGCCGTCGCGCCAGGCCGCCGACGGCCCTGTCGCCTCCGCGCGGCGGCTGTTCGATCAGCGCCCCGGACAGTCGCATGACGATGCTCGACAGCAGCAGGGGGTCGGACCCGGCACCCTCGTGCAGCGCGACGAGCGCACGCAGCGCGCATCGCTCAAGCTCAGGGTCCCGCTCGAGGAAGCGCGCCGGCACGTTCGGCCGGCCTTTCAGCCCGGCCGCCTCCGCCAGGTTCGCCATCGGAACGAAAAGCTTCGCCACCACCGCCTTTCCGCGGATCGAGAACTTGGTCAGCTCGTCCGGATCGGCCACGGTGATCGCGCCCAGGACAGAGGGCCGACGCGACCAGGAACCGGCCTTCCAACGCTCGGCTGTCTGGGTTTCCGAGAGGAGGAAGGTAAGGCAGGCGACATCGTTTCCGCCGGCGATGATCTCGTCGGGGCTCTCGTGCCACCAGTGCGCGATCGTGAGAGGAAGATCGGGGTCGAGAGCCGGCACGCCGAGCGCGCCGCAGGGGGCGGTGGCGTGACTTGCGTTCGTCAACAGGGTCATCGCCGCCGCTCCCATGCAATTCGGTTCGGGTACGGAATTGGGCGGGCGTGGTGCCGCCAAGTCAAGGTTCCTGTGCATGACGTTCTTGTGCATGGCGGCGAGCGTGCGCGTTTCTATCATGGGCGCGGCCCGGACACGGAATCGGGCCACCCTGCATGGCCCCTGCTTCAGGGCGGGGGCGGGCCTTCTCGTCTGGCCTTTCCAACGGCCCAGGCGGGCTGTCGGAGCTCTTGGCGGGCCACCCCTCCGCTGCCCATTCCAATGGCCCGAGCGGGCCACTGGAACCTTCGGGCAGCTTCGCCCGGACCCGCCCCTGCCTCAAGGCGGAGGGCGAGCCGCCCCTGGACCGGCCTTGCTCAAGTATTGGGTTCCAAAGGCGAGCCTCTGGCGGAGTTTGAGGCCCATGCTTGAAGGCGGGGCCTCAACCTTGCTTGCTCCGGGCGCGGACCCTGGCCAAGCGGGATGAGGTGGGCGACAAGGAGCCGTGCAGACCCCGTCCCCGCGCGCCGCGCTGACCCTCTCCGACCCTGGCGCGCCGGCCCGCGCGACCGGCCCCCGCGTCGCCGTGCTGGTTCCGTGTCGCAACGAGGCCGCGGCGATCGAGGCCGTGGTGCGCGACTTCGCGCGTCACCTGCCGGGCGCCACGCTCTACGTCTACGACAACAACTCCACCGACGGCACCGCGGCGGCGGCGCGCGCGGCGGGGGCGGTGGTGCGGCGCGAGACCAGGCCGGGCAAGGGCAGCGTGGTGCGGCGCATGTTCGCCGACGTCGAGGCCGACATCTACGTGCTGGTCGACGGCGACGGCACCTACGACGCGGCGGACGCGCCGGCGATGGTGCGACTGCTGATCGACGACGGGCTGGACATGGTCAACGCGACCCGGGTGGACGAGGCGAAGGCGGCCTACCGGCCCGGCCACCGCCTTGGCAACGCCGTGCTCAGCGGGCTGGTGGCGCGGCTGTTCGGGCGCGAGATCACCGACATGCTGTCCGGCTACCGGGTGTTCTCGCGCCGCTTCGTCAAGTCGTTCCCGGCGCTGGCCACCGGGTTCGAGACGGAGACCGAGTTCAGCGTGCACGCGCTCGCCTTGCGCATGCCTGTGGGCGAGCACCCGTCGGCCTACCGCGAGCGCGCGGCCGGCTCGGAGTCCAAGCTGCGCACGGTCAGCGACGGGCTGCGCATCCTGCGCACCATCGTGGTGCTGGTGAAGGAGGAGCGGCCGCTGGCGTTCTTCGCCGCCGCGGCCGGGCTGCTGCTGGCGCTCGCGCTGCTGCTGGCGCTGCCGCTGGTCGCGACCTTCCTGCGCACCGGGCTGGTGCCGCGCCTGCCGACGGCGGTGCTGTCGACCGGGCTGACGCTTCTGTCGTTCCTGGCGCTGGCGTGCGGGCTGATCCTGGACAGCGTCGCGCGCGGGCGCCGCGAGGCCAGGCGCCTCGCCTACCTGCGCCTGCCCGGGGTCGCCGCCTGCGGGCATGACCGGCCAGGCAGGCAAGGTTGAGGCTCCGCCTCAAACTCCGCCAAAGGCAGGCCTTTGGAATCCATTCCTTAAGTAAAGCCGATTCAGGGAGGGCTTCCTCCCTGGCGGGTCCGGGCGGAGCTGGCCAAAGGTTCCGATGGCCCGCTTGGGCCATTGGAATGGCCAGCGGAGGGGGAGCCCAGCCCTGCCTTCTTCCTGACAGGTCGATGTCGGAAGCCGCTGGCACCGGTCCGTAGCAAGCTCCGGCACCGGGAGGGGACATGCACGTTCAGGCCAAGAGACACCCAGGCCCTGCAAGCTCCGGCCTGCGCGGCAGCTTCCTGCGTGGAGCCTGCTACCTGATCTGCCTGGCCCTGAGCGTGGCCATGTTCTTCCGGCAGCAACTGTCGTCGGGCTTTGATCTGCTGTTCGGGTCCAGGACCGATACCATCATAGAGATGACCATACTGGAGCACTGGTACAACTTCCTGCGCGGCTATTCGTCGTGGTCGACGACTTTCTACTATTATCCCTACACAGGCACCCTGGGTTTCAACGACGGCTACTTCCTGTACGGGCTGCCGTATTCGCTGTTCAGGCTGTCCGGGGTGGACCCGTTCCTCGGCTCCGAGCTTGTGAACGTCCTGCTCCGCGTCGTCGCCTTCACGGCCTTCCACCTTTTCCTGCGGCGAAGCCTCCTGCTCGGCCCCTGGTGGTCGCTGCTCGGCGCCGTGCTGTTCACGCTGAGCTGCACGATGGCGATGCGTGCCCTTCACGCCCAGCTGCTGTCCGTCTGCTTCGTGCCGCTGTTCGCCTGGCTGGCCTGCAACGCGGCGGAAGCGTTCGCCGCGGGGGCCCACCGGCGCTTCGTGCTGTGGGGCGCGCTCGCCGCCCTGCTGATGTCGGCGTGGCTGGTGACGGCCTACTACATGGCCTGGTTCACCCTGTTCTTCCTGTCCTGCGCCACGCTCCTCGGCGTGCTCTCCAGCCCGGGGGCGGCGCTTCGCGGCGTGCGGGCGCTGTCGAGGCAAGGCTGGGCCAGCGTGGCGGCCGTCGCGTCGGTGTTCGCCGTGGGCATCCTGCCGTTCCTGGCGCTGTACCTGCCCAAGGCCAGGATGACAGGCATGCACCCGTTCGCGGAGGTGCTCTCCTACACGGTCCAGCCGCTCGACCTGATCCACGTGGGGGACGGCAACCTGCTGCTCGCGCGGCTGGACGGGCTGCTCAATGGCTATTTCAGGCCGGAGCTGCCGCGCTACAGCGAGCACACCACCGGGCTGACGCTGCTCCTGCTCGTCGTGTTCGCGCTGGCCTGCGCGAGCCTGTGCGCACGCGGCCATGCTCCGGGCGGCCATGCTCCGGTGGGCCGTGCT
>CAXSES010000090.1:0-3055 GCA_964236225.1 uncultured Acetobacteraceae bacterium | reverse complement strand
TGCTCCGGTGGGCCGTGCTTCGGGCGGCCGGGAGCGCCTGCTCGCGGCCACCGCCGTCCTGACATGGCTGCTGACGCTGCGGATCGGCGGCTGGAGTCCCTGGGTGGCCGTGTTCGACCTCGTCCCCGGAGCCGCGGGGCTGCGGGTGGTGGCACGCTACCAGCTCTTCCTTGCGGCCCCGGTGATCGCCGTCGCGACCGCCTACCTGGCGGGGCTGGGAGCGCGGGCGCCCAGGCCGCTGGCCGCGATCCTCGCCCTGGTGCTGGTGGCCGAGCAGGTCACGGTGCACCAGCCTGTCGCCCTCGACCGCCCGGCGGAGCTGGCGCGGCTGCGGTCCGTGCCGGCGCCACCGCCCTCCTGCCGCGCCTTCTTCGTCTCGCGCGCACGCGCCAACGTCGACCTCCCCCCGGAGGTGGACGCGATCTACAGCCACAACGTGGACGGCATGCTGCTGTCCGAGTGGTTCCGCCTGCCGACGCTCAACGGCTTCGGCACCTTCGAGCCGCCCGACTGGAACTTCGTGGGGCCGGACCGTCCCGACTACTTGCAACGCGTGAGAACCTACGTGCAGGCCCATGGCCTCGTCGGCGTGTGCGCGGTGGATCTGCTCGCGAGGCACTGGGACACCGATCCGCTGGGACCTGCCGACAGCGCGCAGTCGCGGCCGGGCTGAACGCCTCCCCAGGCCGTGCCCGCCGACGATGGGCGGCGGCGTCGGCGATCCGTCGGGCGGCGGGATCCGCGTGGCGGCAGGAAGCAGGAGACAGGCGGGCCTCAACCTTGCTCGCTTCCTGCCTCGCCTTGCCTGCGGAGACACCGGGCGTGGCTGCCCGAAGGTTCCGACGGCCGCCTGGCCAGCGGAGAGAGAGCCCGGCCCTGCTCGCCGCCTGTCCAGCGCGCCGGGCTTGACCCCACGCCGCGTGGTGCCGGACAAGCGGGGGATGCAGCGCATCCTCTCCGGCATCCAGCCGTCCGGCACCCTTCATCTCGGCAACTACCTGGGCGCGGTGCGGCGCTGGGTGTCGCTGCAGGCGGACCACGAGTGCCTGTACTGCCTGGTGGACCTGCACGCCATCACCGTGTGGCAGGAGCCGGACGCGCTGCGGCGCCAGGTGCGCGAGGCGGCGGCGACGCTGATCGCGTGCGGGATCGACCCGGGGCGGCACGTGCTGTTCAACCAGTCGGCGGTGGCGGCGCACGCGCGGCTGGCGTGGGTGTTCAACTGCGTGGCGCGGATCGGCTGGCTGAACCGGATGACGCAGTTCAAGGACAAGGCGGGGCGCGACCGCGAGGCGATGTCGGTGGGGCTTTACGCGTATCCGGACCTGATGGCGGCCGACATCCATGCGTATCACGCGACGAGGGTGCCGGTGGGCGACGACCAGCGCCAGCACCTCGAGCTGGCCAACGACATCGGGGCGAAGTTCAACCACGATTACGGGGTCGAGTTCTTCCCGGTGATCGAGCCGCTGATCGGCGTGGTGGCGGCGCGGGTGATGAGCCTGCGCGACGGGGCGCGCAAGATGAGCAAGTCCGACCCGTCCGACCAGAGCCGGGTGAACCTCACGGACAGCGCCGAGGAGATCGCGCTCAAGGTCAGGCGGGCGCGGACGGACCCGGACGCGCTGCCCTCGGAGGTCGAGGGGCTGGAGGGAAGGCCAGAGGCGCGCAACCTGGTGGGGATCTTCGCCGCCGTGAGCGGGGTCGAGCCGGGCGACGTGCTGCGCGAGTGGGGCGGGCAGGGGTTCGGGGCGTTCAAGGGCGCGCTCGCGGACCTGCTGGTGGCGCACCTGGCGCCGATCCGCGAGGGGACGGCGCGGCTGCTGGGCGAGGTGGGGCACGTCGACGCGGTGCTGCGCGACGGCGCCGCGCGGGCGGCGGCGGTGGCCGACCCGATCGTGGCGGAGGCGGAGCGGATCGTGGGGTTCCTGCGCTAGGCCGCTTCAGGCCGCCAGGCCAGGGCCGGCCGCTGGATCACCTTGCCGCAAGGCAAGCCGGTCCAGGGGGGCCTCCCCCTGGCGGAGCTTGAGGCGGAGCCTCAACCTTGGCTTTGCTGTTTCGCGTGGCGGCTGATGCGGGGAGGTCTGGCCTATGAACGCTGTGACGGTGGTGAGCCTGTTCGCGGCGACGCTGTCCACGGTCAGCTTCGTGCCGCAGGCGTGGGCGATCATCCGCTCGCGCAGCACCGACGGCATCTCGCTGCGGATGTACCTGATCATGGTGGGGGGGTTCGTGGCCTGGCTCGCCTACGGGGTGCTGGTGCGGCAGTGGGCGATCATGGTGCAGAACGTGGTGTGCCTGGGGCTGTCCTCGTTCATCCTGATGATGAAGCTGCTGCCGCAGGCGAGGAAGGAGGCGGTGGCGGACGCGCTCACGCCGGAGGGGGCGCGGGAGGAGGGGCAGCGAGGCGGGCGGGGCTGAGGCTTTGCTTCCCGATGCCGGCGGGCGAATGCGATGGCGGGTTCAGCAAGCAAGGCCAGGGGCTCTGCCCCCATGTTTGAAGACGGGGGACCCCGCCAAAGGCTCGCCTTTGGAATCCAATACTTAAGTTGCGCCGGGTCCAGGGGCGGCTCGCTCCTGGCGGGTCTGGGCAGAGCCCAGCCTTGCTTGCTTATGGACTTGCGGTTGGCATGCGCGGGGGCGCGGTGCGCCAGACCAGCGCCTCCTCCTCCGGCGTCAGCCCGTAGGCGGCGTTGACGACGGCGGACAGGTCGCGCTCCAGCCCGGCGGCGGTTTGCAGACGCAGGGCCAGGGGGGCGACCGCGTCGGCGTGGGCGTCGCGGATCGCGGCGACTTCCGGGACGGACAGCTTGCGGCGTTTCGGCAGGGCCTTGCGCAGGGCGTCGGCGAACGCGTCCGCGGACAGGGCGAACGGCGCGGCCAGCGCGGCGGGCGGGTCCGCGAGGCCCCACTCGACCCGCAGCCAGTCCGACAGGGCGCGGCCTGCGTCGTGGCGGGCGCGGTGGATGGCGGCGAGCCGGGCCGTGAGGTCGGCGGCGCGCTCTGCCTGCTGCTGGTTGGGCCGTGCGATCGGCAGGGCTTCCATCTTGTAGCC
>CAXSES010000089.1:0-10072 GCA_964236225.1 uncultured Acetobacteraceae bacterium | reverse complement strand
GCTACGCCCAGACCCGCCCCTTGCTTCAAGGCCAGGGGCGAGCCGCCCCTGGACCCGGCGCACTTAAGTATTGGTTTCCAAAGGCGAGCCTTTGGCGGAGTTTGAGGCAGAGCCTCAACCTTGCTTCCTGCGCCCGCTGCGTTGCCTGTGGCAGCTTCGAACAAACTGGCCCGTCGCCATGCGGCGCGAACTATCATGGAGCCTGCCCGAGAATCGGACCGGGCGCTCGCCGGACGCAGGGGCGCCCGGTCCGCAGGAAAGGGCGTGCCGATGGCCGAGCCAAGGCTGAAGGCCAGGCTGTGGGTGCGCGCCGCCCTGCGCCTGGCGGATCTGGCCGGCCGACCGGGCGCGGTGCTGCGCCGCGGCGACGAGGACGCCGGCGGCGTCCTCGCGGTGCTGCGCGGCCGCGCCGGGCTGTGCGTGCTCAGCCAGGTGCGAATGCCCGACGGCGGCGCGGGATGGATGCGCGGCACCGGCGCCGATCCTGTGGACGACGCGACCGCCGATTCCTACGTCGCCAGGCAGGTGAGCAACGACCCCGATTTGTGGGTCGTGGAGTTCGACGCCCCCGACCTGCTGCCGCCATTCGAGGCCCGGATCGCCTAAGCCCGGCTGAACATGACAGGACTGTGGCGGAACTGCGCACCCACTGTTGCCCTGTGGACACAATCGGCGGCAAACCGCCATGGCCGCCTCCCGCGGCAGGCCAGGATGCGTCATATTGGCCTGCGACGAGTGACCGCCGCAGCGGCTGGCACCGGCCTCCCATTGCGTGTGAACACGGGCATCGCCCACGAGGAGACTGAACCATGACGCTCCGCAACGCGCTCCTGGCGGCGAGCATCCTGGCCGCACCGCTGGCAGCCCCCGCCGCCCTGGCGCAGCCGGTGAGCGGCCTGTACGTCGGCGCCGGCGCCGGCGCGAACGTGCTGGAAAACCAGGGCCTGCGCGCCTCCACGTTCCCGGCCGGGGCGGTGGGTCGTCCGGACGCCTTCCTCGGCGGGCGCAGCAGCAAGATCAGGACCGAGGTTGGCCCGGTGTTCAGCGCCAGCGTCGGCTACGGCCTCGGCAACGGCCTGCGCGTCGAGGTCCAGGGCGATTTCCGCCAGAACAAGCTCAGCCATGTCGGCTTCTACGCCGCCGGCGGCGAGGAGCAGCAGTTCGGCGGCTTCCTCAACGTCCTCTACGATTTCGACCTGTCGCCCCTCGGCGTGCCGGGGCTTTCCCCCTACCTGGGCGTCGGCGCCGGCTACGAGCAGGCGAAGATGAACAACGCGCGCTTCTCCGCCGGCCCTGCCCTGCCGTTCTACGCCCGCTCCACCGGCTCCGGCGGCAACCTCGCCGTGCAGGGCATCGTCGGCCTGGCGTACAACATCGCCGACATCCCCGGCCTCGCGGTCACGGCCGAGTACCGCTACATGACGACGCCCGGCGTGGTCGACTTCCAGGGCCAGTACTTCGCTCCGGGTTTCGAGCACGGCATCCGCATCCGCACCGACGGCCTCTCGAACAACGCCGGCCTGATCGGCCTGCGCTACGCCTTCAACGCCGCGCCGCCCCCGCCGCCCGCGCCCGCCCCGGTCGCGACGCCGCCCGTCGCCCCGGCCCGCACCTACCTTGTGTTCTTCGACTGGGACCGCGCCGACCTGACGACCCGCGCCCGCCAGATCATCTCCGAGGCGGCGCAGGCCTCGACCCGCGTGCAGACCACGCGGATCGAGGTCAACGGCTACACCGACCTTTCCGGCACCGCCGCCTACAACCAGCGCCTGTCGATCCGCCGCGCCCAGAGCGTGGAGGCCGAGCTGGTCCGCGACGGCGTGCCGCGCGGCGAGATCGGCATCCACGGCTACGGCGAGAGCAACCCGCTGGTCCCCACCGCGCAGGGCGTGCGCGAGCCGCAGAACCGCCGAGTCGAGATCATCCTGCACTGACCGTGTCCCCGCACGGCCGGTGGGGCGGCTCCCGATGCGGAGCCTCTCGCATCGGCCACGAGGCCGGAAGGGCGCCACGCGGCGCCGTTCCGCGTTCGACGTTGTGGCGGCGCGGCCACAAGGCCTCGAAAACAGGCCGCGGTTGCCGCCGTGCTGTGGCAGAGTGCCCGTTGCCGCGTTACCGCGGAGTGCCTGCGGCATGTAGTGCCGGATCGACCACTGGAGAGTCCTGATGAGGCTGCGCGTCGCGCTGGTGTCTGCAACCCTTCTCGGCGCGCCGTTCCTGCTGGCCGGGGTTGCGTCCGCGCAGCCTGTAAGCGGGCTCTATGTCGGCGCGGGCGGCGGCGGGAACCTGCTGCAGGACGAGACCGTGCGCCTGTCGCCGGAGTTCCCGGGCGGCAAGGAGCGCTTCGATGTCGGCGCCACGGCGCTCGGCAGCGTCGGCTACGGCTTCGGCAACGGCCTGCGCCTGGAGGCGGAGGGCAACTGGCGGTACAATGGTGTGCAGCATTTCCTCGGCACGCCCTATCCCACGCGTGCCGGCGGCGAGCAGCAGAACTACGGCGTCATGGTCAACGCCCTGTTCGACATGGATATCGGCTTCAACTGGATCTACCCGTATTTCGGCGCCGGCGCCGGCTATAGCTGGACCCGCTGGGACCACGTGCAGGCAATCGCCACCAACGCGAACTTCGCCGAGAGCGCCAGCGGCACCTACGGCAACTTCGCCTACCAAGGCATCTTCGGCACCGCCTTCCCTGTGGCCTACCTGCCTGGCCTGTCGCTGACCGCGGAGTACCGCTTCATGAGCGTGCTCGGCCCGGAGCAGTTCAACGCCGGCTCGTCCGGCACCGAGGGCAGCTTCGGGCGGCGTCCGCAGGGCGTCGCGCGCGGCAACGTCGACATCACCTCGGACTACAACCACAGCTTCCTGGTCGGGCTGCGCTACGAGTTCAACCCACCCGGGCCGCCTCCGCCGCCTGCAGCCGCGGTGTCGCGGCCGGCGTTGCCCGCTGCCGCGCGGACCTACCTGGTGTTCTTCGACTGGGACCGCGCCGACCTCACGACCCGCGCCCGCCAGATCATCTCCGAGGCGGCGCAGGCCTCGACCCGCGTGCAGACCACGCGGATCGAGGTCAACGGCTACACCGACCTTTCCGGCACCGCCGCCTACAACCAGCGCCTGTCGGTCCGCCGCGCCCAGAGCGTGGAGGCCGAGCTGATCCATGACGGCGTCGCGAAGTCCGAGATCGCCATCCACGGCTACGGCGAGAGCAACCCGCTGGTGCCGACCGCGCAGGATGTGCGCGAGCCGCAGAATCGCCGCGTCGAGATCATCCTGCGCTGAAATTCCGCGCACCGGGCTGGCCCGGAGCAAGGTTGAGGCTCTGCCTCAAACTCCGCCAGGGGCGAGCCGCCCCTGGACCTGCTTCACTTAAGTAAGGCCGGTTTCAGGGGCGGCTCGCCCCCACCTTGAAGCAGGGGCGGGTCTGGGCAGAGCCTGACAAAGGTTCCGGCGGCCCTTTCGGGCTGTTGGAATGACGGGCGGAGGGAGAGCCCAGCCTTGCTTTCTGAAGGCTGCACGCAAGGTCGCTCCCGTATGGGACCTCCAGGCCCTACTTCCTGTGGCGTGACACGGTGCGCCTGCTGCTGACCTGGCGCACGCTTGCCCGCCCGCCCGGCTCGGCGGCGGCGCAATCCTGCAGCGACACCGGCTGGATGATATCCTTGCCCGTCACGTAGCTCGACACCTCGGACGCCCCGCGCAGCGCCTGCACCTCGTCGAACATGCCGACGTTGCGGGCACAGAACGCGGTGCCGGCCTTCAGTCCGTCGCTGCTCTGCTCGTTGGCGAGTTGCGTCACGTAGTCGTCGTGGGCCTTCTGCCCGGACCGGCCGTAAGAGCGGGAGAAATAGGTGTTCAGCGCCTTTTCCTGCACGCCGAGGTCGGCATGGAACCGGGTGATGAACGCGTTGTACCTGGGCTGCACGCCGCACGACAGCGCCGTGACCATCAGCTCGCTCTTCAGGCCCTGCATGTCGAACGCCGTGCGGTCGGCGGGGCGGGCGCACTGCTCGGCGGCCGTGGCGAGCTGGCTGCCCAGCAACCCGGCGACCAGCAGGCCGGACATCAGGATACGCATGGAGATCTCCCGGGACCAAGGCGGACGCGACGCCGGCCGGCCGGGTCGCTGCTATGAAGTATCGTGCGAGCTAGACTGTCTATCTGGTGGAAACGCAACAACAAATTCCATCCATGACCGACGTCGCGGCGCCGCTGTTGCGTCGGCGCTGCACCCTGCGCGGCCGGCCTGTAGCGCAGCCGGCGCCCTCCGGCAAACCCGGTCAGGATGTGGCTGACGCCACCTATCCCTCGCCGCCGCGCCGGGCTATCGGTGTCGCCGCCGGATGGGTGCGGACCATGCGCCCTTCCGGGCGACAGGCCGGGCAGTGGAGACAAGGCAACGTGACAGGCGCAAGGACTCGGCTCGCCCTTCCGGCGACCCTGCTGGGGATGGCTCTGCTGCAGGGCTGCACGCCCAAGCCCAGCGTCGTCGAGGAGGCCGCGCCTTCGCCCGACCTGTACGGCCGCGTCCCGGCCCGCGCCTGCGAGGTCACGCCGATCGTGCTGCGCGATGGCGGCGAATCGACCACCACGATGACGGTGACCAACGACGGCGGCTACTGCGCCGCTGCCCTGGCCGACCAGTCCGGGCATCCGTTCGAGGTCGGCCTGATCACCGCGCCCCCCACCCATGGCAAGCCGCTGATCCACACAGTGGGCGGCAAGACGGACATCGACTACACGCCGACCCGCGGCTTCGTCGGCAACGACAGCTTCATCATCCGCCTGCGCACCCCGAAGGTGGACAGCCTGCTGCACCTGACCGTGGTCGTGACCCCGGTGGGCCAGGCCTACACGTCGGGCCACCCTGCGCCGCCGACGAGGTAGCGGGCAGGAAGCAGGGACGGCGCCCCTGCTTCAAGTAAAGCCGGTCCAGGGGCGCTGCCCCTGGCGGGGTCCAGGGACAGCGCACCTGGCCTTACGCCGCCGCCGACTCCGCCTGCGGCAGCATCGCCAGCAGCCCGTCCAGCCCGATCCGGGTGCAGTAATCCCCGAATCCCTCGTCGGCCGTGCCCTGCGCCGCCCAGTTCCCCAGCAGCGGCGCCAGCGTCGGCACCACCTCTGCCGCCGCGACCTTCTCCAGCAGCTTGAACGACAGCCGCGTGCCGGCGAAGTCCCCGCCCACGTACAGCGCGTAGAACCCTGGCATCCGCCCCACCATGCCGATGTCGCCCGAGTAGGAGCGGCAGCACCCGTTCGGGCAGCCGGTGATCCGCAGGCTGATCTGCCGCTCGCCTAGCCCGTGGCGTGCCAGCACCGCATCGATGCCCGCCACGAACTCCGGCTGCACCCGCTCCGCTTCCGTCAACGCCAGCCCGCAGGTCGGCAGCGCCGGGCACGCCAGGGCGAAGCGCGCGAACGACGTCATCGCGTCGGCCGCCACCACGCCATGCCCGCGCAGCAGGGCGTCGAGCGCGTCGCGATCCTCGGCGCGCAGGTTGGTCAGCAGCACGTCCTGCTGCGGCGTCATTACCGGGTCGCAGCCGAACCGCCTGACCGCCTTGCGCAGCGCCGTGCGGAGTCGCGCGCCGCCCTCGTGGTCCGCGATCCGCCCGGACGGCACCGGCACGCCGAGCCACCACAGCCCGTCGCCCTGCTCGTGCCAGCCAAGCAGCTCCGGCACACGCAGCGGCGGCAGCGGCCGCGCCGCCTCCATCTCGCCCCTGTAGTATTCTGCAAGTGTGCGCGCCACCCACTCCGGCCCGCGGTCCTCGACCACGTATTTGAGCCGCGCCCGCCGCCGGTTGGTGCGGTCGCCGTGGTCGCGCTGGAGCCGGATCACCGCCTCCACCCCGCGCAGCAGGTCGCCCGCCGGCACGAACGCCACCGGCGTCGCCAGCCGCGGGAAGGTGCGCGCGTTGTTGTGCGTCATGCCCTGCCCGCCGCCGAGCATGAAATTGTAGCCGAGCAGCGTGTCGCCGCGCCCCTCGTCGTCGAACACCGCGATCAGCCCGAGATCGTTGCTCAGAACGTCCACCGTGTTGTCCGACGGCACCACGAGCCCGATCTTGAATTTCCTCGGCAGGTAGGTCTCGCCGTACAGCGCCTCCGTCTCATCCACGCGCGGGTCAGGCAGCTCGTCCATGAAGATCTGGTAGTACGCCCGCGAGCGCGGCCGCAGCGCGTCGGCCAGCATCCGCGCGTCGGCATGCAGCCGCGTGTGCTGCGCGTCGCGGCGCGGCGCAGGGGTCGCCATCACGTTGCGGCTGACGTCGCCGCAGGCGTTCATCGTGCTGAGCAGCGTGTGGTTGATGGCGGCGACCGCCGGCTTGAGGTCGCCCTTGAGGATGCCGTGGAACTGGATGCCCTGGCGCGTGGTGATGCGCAGCGTCGAGTTCGCCCGGTCGTCCGCCAGCCGGTCCAGCCCGAGATACTGCGCCGCCGTCATCTGCCCGCCCGGCATGCGGACGCGCAGCATGAACTGGTACTCCTTCTCCAGTCCCGCCTGCTTGCGCGGCGTCGAGGTGTCGCGGTCGAACTGCTCGTAGCTGCCGTGGAACTTGAGCAGGTTGTAGGCGTCCTCGCTGACCTGGAGGCCACCCTCTGCCAGTTCCTCCGCCAGCCGGCCGCGCAGGCCGTGGCTCGCCAGCTTCAGGTGCTCCACCGCGGAAAGCTTCGCCTCGGCCATCGCCGCCTCCACCCGTTCGCGCCGGGAAACCGGCCGCGCCATCAAAATACAGAAAGCAAGGCCAGGGCTCTGCCCTGGACCCGCCAGGGCGAGCCGCCCTGGACCGGCTTCACTTAAAGTAGGCGAGTCCAGGGGCGGCTCGCCCCTGGCGGAGTTTGAGGCCCATGCTTGAAGGTAGGGCCTCAGCCTTGCCTGCCTTCAGTCTTCGCCCGCCGTCGGCAGGCCCGGCTGCTCCACCATCCGCAGGTAGGGCTTCAGAGTGACCCAGCCCTGCGGGAAGCGTTTCGCCGCGTCCTCGTCCGACACTGCCGGGGAGATGATGACCCTTTGCCCCGGTGTCCAGTTGCCGGGCGTCGTCACCTTGTGGGCATCGGTGAGCTGAAGGCTGTCGAGCACCCTCAGCACCTCGTCGAAGTTGCGCCCCGCGCTGGGCGGGTAGCACAGCGTCAGCCGCACCTTCTTCGCCGGGTCGATCACGAACACCGTGCGCACCGTGACCGCGGGGTCCGCATCGGCGTGCACCATGCCGTACAGCGTGGCGACCCTGCGGTCCTGGTCGGCAATCATCGGGAAATCCACCACGAATCCCTGGGTCTCCGCGATGTCGCTCTCCCAGGCGGCGTGGCGGTCGGAAGGGTCCACAGAAAGGCCGATCACCTTGACGCCGCGCCTGCGCCATTCCGGCCCGAGCCGCGCCACCACGCCCAGCTCGGTGGTGCAGACCGGCGTGAAGTCCCGCGGATGGCTGAACAGCACCGCCCAGGAGCCGCCGAGCCAGTCGTGGAACCGGATGCGCCCCCGCGTGCTGTCCTGCTCGAAATCCGGCGCGATCTGTCCCAACTGGATCATCATGGCGGGTCCCGTCCTGCGCGGCGCTCCCGCCCGGCCGCGCCGGCCGGAACTCCACGGGGAGCATCAGCGTATTGCAGCAACCACGACTTGCGACCGTGGTTTGGCGATCATATAGAGAAGCTGATCGGTTCCGCCAACGGTCGGCGCAAACCGGCGGCCTCGGCGCGGCGCAGCAGGTCGTCGAGCGTCATCGTCTGCAACCGCTCGCACATCGAGGCATCGAGTTCATGCCAGAGCTTGTCCACCACCGCATCCTGCAACGCGCCGCGCGGCCCGTCCTCCGCGCAGGAATCCTCCGCGGTCGCAGTGCGCACAACGTCGCACAGGCAGATGTCGCGCCGGGCGCGGCCAAGGCGGTAGCCGCCGCGCGGCCCGCGCACGCTCTCCAGCAGGCCGGAGCGCGACAGCGCCTGCAGCAGCGGCTCGATGCCGCGCCGCGCCAGCCCGGCGCGCTCTGCGATCTCCGCGGCGCTGACCGTGCTGGAGCGCCCGGCGTGGAACCCGACATCGAGCATGATGAGCACGGCCACCATCGCCCTGTCGCGGCGCACCAGCATCCCCATCTCCCTCTCCACGCTCATCCAGACTCCCAAGCCCATCCAGACCCTCACGCCCATCTAGCTACCCAAGCACAGGCCCGCCCGACCCACGGCCGCGGCCCCGGACCGTTCGCAAGACGCAGTCCGAGACATGTGCCAACTCGGGCCGGATGTCACGCCAGATGAACGCATTCCCGCGGCAGACCGCCGTCCCGCGCGACCGCCAGGCCCAGGATGGTCACGACCAGGATGGCCACCACCAGGATGGCCACGACGCGCCGAGCGTGCCTGCGCGCGTCGCGCCGCGCGGCCGGATCTACGACAGTATCCTCGACACGGTCGGCGGCACGCCGCTGGTGCGCCTGCCGCGCCTGGAGGCGCAGGAGGGGGTCTGCGCCCGCCTCGCGCTCAAGCTGGAGTTCTTCAACCCGCTCGGCTCGGTCAAGGACCGCATCGGCCTGGCCATGGTGGAGGCCGCGGAGGCGGACGGCCTGATCTCGCCGGAGCGCTCCACCCTGGTCGAGCCGACCTCGGGCAACACCGGCATCGCGCTCGCCTTCGTCGCCGCCGCCAAGGGCTACCGCCTGATCGTCACCATGCCGGAGGGCGCCTCGGTGGAGCGTCGACGCATGATGCGCCTCATGGACGCCCAGATCGAGCTGACGCCGACGCAGACCGGAATGGCCGGCGCCATCGCCCGCGCAGAGCAGATCGTGGCCTCCACGCCGGGCGCATGGATGCCGCGCCAGTTCGACAACCCTGCCAACCCGGCGATCCACGCCGCCACCACGGCGGAGGAGATCTGGGCCGACACTGCCGGCGAGGTGGACGCCGTGATTGGCGGCCTTGGCACCGGCGGCACGCTCACCGGCATCGCCCGCGCCCTCAAGCCGCGCCGCCCGGGGCTGGAGGTCATCGGCGTCGAGCCCGCCGAGTCGGCCGTGCTCAACGGCGACGAGCCCGGCCCGCACGGCATCCAGGGCATCGGCCCCGGGTTCAGGCCGTTGGTGCTCGACCTGCCTTTGCTCGACTCCGTGCTCACGGTGTCGGAACGCAACGCGATCGCCGCCGCCCGGCGCTGCGCCCGCACCGAGGGCATCCCGATCGGCATCTCGTCCGGCGCCGTGCTGCACGCCATGCTCGATTGCGCGCGCGAGCCGCGCTTCGCCGGCAGGCTCCTGGTCGGCATCGTGCCTTCCTTCGCCGAGCGCTACCTGTCCACGGCGCTGTTCAGCGGCCTGGCCTGAGCCCCGCCGCGTGATCTCCTCCGCCGCCGGGCCGGACGCCGCAGGGCCTGACCTGTCCGACGCCGCCCCGCCCGGGCCCGCCTCGTCCGACCCGCTCGTCGTGGGCCGGGACGCCTACCGCGACGCCATGGCCCGGCTCGGCGCCGCGGTGAACGTCATCACCAGCGACGGCGCCGCCGGCCGCTGCGGCTTCACCGCCTCCTCGGTGTGCAGCGTCACCGACGATCCGCCCACCCTGCTGGTCTGCCTCAACCGCACCAGCCGCAACAATGCGCGCTTCAAGCGCAACGGCGTGCTTTGCGTCAACGTGCTCACCGCCCGCCACGAAGCGCTGTCCGCCGCGTTCGCCGGGCCGCTGGACTCCTCCGCCCGCTTCGCCGCCGCGCGCTGGATCACGCTCAGCACCGGCGCCCCGGTGCTGGAGGACGCCGGCGTCGCCTTCGACTGCCGCATCGCCCAGGTCACGGAGGTCGGCACCCACAGCGTGCTGTTCTGCGAGGTCGAGGCCATCCGCACCGGCCGCATCGAGGAGGCCCTGATCTACCTGGGCCGCGCCTACCACCACCTCGCCACGCCGGCCTGAGCGGGGCGCGGTCCGTGGCTCTGGCCCTCGCCGCCATTCGGCAGGCAGGGCCAGCGTTCTGCCCCCATGCCTTGAAGCGGCGACCCCGCCAAAGGCTCGCCTCTGGAATCCCTTGCTTAAGTTGCGCCGGGTCCAGGGGCGGCTCGCCCCTGGCGGGTCTGGG
>CAXSES010000088.1:5851-10106 GCA_964236225.1 uncultured Acetobacteraceae bacterium | reverse complement strand
GGGGAGCCCGGCCTTGCTTCCCGGCAGGTCACGCATGAGGCCATTGGCATCAGGCCGCCTCTCGGACTCTCGCCGGCCCCCGACGTTGCGTCATGATGCCGGGCCGCCCGATGCCCGGGCGCCGACGCACAGAGGGGAGCCCGCGATGAGCGAACAAGGCGAGCACGCGCTGACGGGCGAGGAGCTGCGCACGCTCCAGGCCATCCTGGCCAGGCTGTCCGGCCGGGGCGCCGACCTGCCGTGGCCGCTGTTCCGCTTCATCACCGAGGTGATGGCCACGCCCAACGTGGACCTGCTGGTCCAGGACGAGGCGAGGGGCGTGCTGCTCGCCTGGCGCGACGACCCGTTCGGCACCGGATGGCACGTCCCCGGCAGCATCATCCGCCACCGCGAGGAGGTCGCCCACCGCATCTCCGCCTGCGCCCGCGACGAGTTCGGCTGCGACGTGGCGGTCGGCGACGGGCCGATCGCGCTGATCCAGATCTTCGACGATCGCGGCCATTCCCTGTCGCTCTGCTACCGCGCGACCCTGCGCGGCATCCCCGCCAGGCGCGTCCTGGAGGGCGACGAAGCCCCGGAGGCCGGGGACCTGCGCTGGTTCGCGACGCCGCCCGCGCAGCTCTATCCGAGCCACCTCGTCTACCGCGACATCCTGGACGCCCTGGCCCTGGGTCGGCTGGGCGGCGGCGTCGCGCTGTTCACGCAGCACGTGGGGCAGCGCGACGCCGTGCAGGACTCGCCCGAAGGCGTCATCGCCCCGGACCCGGCGCGCAGCCTGAAGGGAGAGCGCCTCCCGTGAGGAGGCCGGCCAGTCAGCAAGCAAGGCTGGGCTCCGCCCAGACCCGCCAGGGGCGAGCCGCCCCTGGACCGGCTTTACTGAAGTAATGGATTCCAAAGGCTTGCCTTTGGCGGAGTTTGAGGCAGAGCCTCAATCTTGCTTTCTGCCTGAGTCACTCGGCCGCCGCGCGGTCACGGGCTTGCCGAGTGCCGTGCCTCGTCGATCCCGGGTCGCCCCGGCGAGGCCTGCGTGACCAGGGCCGCGGCCTCGGCGTAGCGCCGGCGCGCCTCGTCCTCCCGCCCCAGCGCGCGCGCGGCGCGGGCCGCGCCGAGGAAGCCGTTGAACCGGTTCGGGGCGGTCGCGAAGCTGGCCTCGAACGCCGCCAGCGCCTCCCCTGGGCGCCCGAGGTCGAGCAGCAGCTCGCCATACAGCTCGCGCATCGGCAGCAGCCTGTTCTCCAGCCAGATGTGCTTCTCGCGTCCGTCATCCCTGTCGGCCGCAGCGCGCATCAGGTCCAGGGCGGCCGCGTCGTCGCCCGCGGCGTGGTCGGCCCAGGCCTCGGCCGCGCCGGCGTAGACGTCGACCAGCCCGGCCCAGTAGGCGCCCTCGTCGCGCAGCAGCGGGGCGCGCAGCCTTCGCAGCGCCGCCACCTCGTCGCGCGCCGCGGCGGGCTGGCCGCTGCGGGCCGCGCCGAGCGCGCGCACGAAGCGCACGGTGACGTCCTCGAGCGACGAGAGCCCCTGGTCCGGCATGGACGCCGCCGCGGCCCAGTCGCCGCGCTCGAGCAGGAGGCGGGCCGCCGCCAGCGTGCGCTCCTCGGACGGGACGGCCACGGCCAGCGCCTGCGACACCGCCGCGTCCTGGCCGAGCTGGAGGTGCGCGTAGGCGATGAAGTCCATGCCGTGCGGGTCGGCCGCGTCGAGCCACGCCGTCGCGGGGTGGGCGTCGGGCGCCATCAGCCTGGCGGCGGCGCGGTTCGCCGCGATGGAGTCCCGCCACAGGCCGAGCATCGAGTAGATGTGCGACGGCATGTGCTGGGCGTGCATGGAGGCGGGCGCGATGGCGGCGTAGCGGCGCGCGGCGGGCAGGGCGCGGGCGGCGAGCGGCGGGTAGTCGTAGGCGTGGATCAGGTAGTGCGGCGCCCCGGGGTGGTCGGGATGCCGCGCCCACACCTGCTCCAGGATGCGCCCGGCCTCGATCTGGCGGGCGTGGGTGGTGTCGGTCAGGTCGACCGCCTCCAGGATCGCGAGCGCGAAGAAGCTCTGCACCTCCGCGTCGTCCGGGTACTGCCCGGCCAGGCGGCGCATGGCGGCCTCGTAGGCGGCGGTGCGGGCGGCGTGGTCCTCGCCAGGGTCGCGGTAGTAGCGGCCCATCGCGGCGATCAGGCCGGCCTCGCGCGGGCTGGCCGGCCCGGCGGCCAGCGCCCGTGCGACGTAGGCCTGCCCCGCCCGCAGCGCGGCGCGGTCCGGCGCGCCGGCGAGCGGGTTGCCGCGCACCGTCATCGCCGCACCCCACCACGCGATGGCGCAGTGCGGGTCGGCGGCGGCGACGGCGCGGAAGGCCTGCTCGGGGCCGTCGAAATCGTGCAGGCGGGCGAGCGCCCCCTCGAAGGCGGCCTCCGCGGCGGGCTTGCAGGAAGTCCCAAAGGAGACGGCGCCGAAGCCCGGCGCCGTGCGCGCGCGGGCGGGCGGGGACGCCACCGCGACGGACAGGAGGCCGAGCAGGGCCGCGAGGCGGGCGCGGGTCAGGCGGCGGGTGCGGGTCAACGGGGGCTCGTGTCGGGTGAGGCGAGGACATGGTGCTGCCCGCGGCGGCGCTAACCCGGGCGCCGTCCGGAGCCGCCGACGGCCCGGGCTTCTGGAAGGACGGTGCGTGACGCCAGGGACCCCTGGGACCGAACGGGGGAGCAGGCAGGGTTAGGCCCCGCCTTCAGGCATGGGCCTCAAGCGGTGCCAAAGGGCGAGCCCTCTGGAGTTCCACCACCTAAACAATGCCGGTCCAGGGGCGGCTCGCCCCTGGCGGGTCTGGGCGGAGCCCAGCCTTGCTTCCTGGCAGGTCCCCGCCACCGACCCATCGCCGGCCGGGGCCTTGCCTGAATCGCGGGCTCCGGAACGAACAGGCTGGAGCACGGTTAAGGGGTGGATCGCCAGCAAGGAAATGCCCGATGTCGCGAGTTCCCCTGATCGCCCTGGCCGGCCTGGTGCTGGCGACCCCCCTGGCCCCCGCCTCGGCCCGCACCCTGCACCATCACTCTGCCTCCGTGCGGGCGTCCGGCCCCGCACCGGGCCGGGCGGAGTCCGCCAGCCACACCGGCATCCCGCAGAACGCCAACATCGAGAACCTCAACGACCTGTCCCTGCGCCGCGCTCGCGCCGGAGAGAACACCAGCCAGCCGCTGGCGCCGCCGCTGGCGCAGTAGCGCGGCGCAGCCAGACCCGCGCGAGCCGCGGCGGCCGGGTTCGCTGCGGGTCGGCCCACGAGACCCGCCTGCCGCTCGCTCCCCTGCTGTCCGGCCCCCTGCCGCCTAGCCCGCCTACTGCCCGATCGCCGGCAGCCCGGCGCCCACGGAGGCGACCACGATGATCGCGAGCCCCAGAACCAGGTTCACAGTGACCAGCGCGCGCACCCGCCCCAGCAGCTCGGGCCCCGGCCGGATCGCGCGGCGCAGCTTGCGGTACGGGCCGAAGAACAGGAACAGGAACACCGCCGTCATCACGAGGCCGAGCAGGTTCATCACGTTGATCGACCAGTGCAGGTGCGCGAAGCCGCCATAGGCGCCCAGCACCATCGCGTAGCCGGTCAGGATCGACAGCACGACGGCGTGCCACACCACCAGGAAGAACCGCTTCAGCGTGAGCAGGTGCACCTGCATCCGCGGCGCCGGGTCGAGCACAGACAGCGCCTTGCGCACCACCACGAGCGCGTAGACCATCCCGCCCACCCAGGCGGCCATGGCGATCAGGTGGATCGCGAGCACCACGCCCCAGAACGTGGACGAACTCACAGGGGTCACGGCAGGATCTCCTCGATGGCGGCGACCAGCGCCAGCAGCTCGACGCAGGCGGCGGAGCGCGGGCTGGTCTCGCTCACGCCCATACCCTGCGCGAAGGCCTGCGCATAGGCGGAGCGGCTGCCCAGCGCCGGCGCCAGCATCGCCCATCCCCGACGCGCCGCCTCCGCCTCGACCGCGCCGCGCAGCCGGGAGCGGGCGGGCGCGCGGTTCATCACCAGACGCGCCGGCCGCCTCTCCGCGGCCACCAGCGCCATCGTGGCCTCCGCGGCCCACAGGTCGGGCAGACTCGGCTGCACCGGCACCAGCACCAGCGCGGCCGCCCGGATCGCGCGTCGCGCGTCGGTGTCGACGTGTGGCGCGCTGTCCACCAGGATGATGTCCGCGCCGCGCGCCATGCGGTCCAGCTCGTTCGCCAGCTTCCAGCCCGCCGCGTCGCTGCACAGGATCGGGCGCAGGTCCGCCCC
>CAXSES010000088.1:3887-5751 GCA_964236225.1 uncultured Acetobacteraceae bacterium | reverse complement strand
CGGCGCCCGGGCGTCCGCCCGCCCCGGGCCTGGACGGGCGCGCGGCGTGGGCCTCGCGCAGCGCGTGCCAGCGCGCCAGGGAGCGCTGCGGGTCGATGTCGAGCACGCCGACCCGCCGCGTGGCGGCCCATGCCGCCGCCAGGTTCGCGACCAGCGTCGTCTTGCCGGCCCCGCCCTTCTGCTGGGCCACCGTGACCACCACCGCCATCGGCCGTCTCCCCCGGGCGCAGACCCGCTGTCGCCAAACCTGCGCCGCGTCCCCGCCCGGGCCAAGGGGGCGCGGCCAGGCAGACGCCGCAGAGAAGCCGCGGCCAGGCAGAGGCTGCCAGGAAGCCGCGGTCCCTGCCGCCGTGATACGCTGCCGCCCGATGCCGCCAATGGCCATCGCAGGAGAATGCCGTGACCGGTTCCGACGACCCAGGAAGCGATGCGGCTCTCGCCCTGGTCCTGCCCACCCCGGGGCAGATGGGCCGCGCCGACAGCCTCGCTCCCGCCTGCGGCGTCCCGGTCGGCGCGCTGATGCAGGCGGCGGGGCGCGCCGTGGCCCGCGCCGCGATGGCGCTGCGCCCGTGCCCGACGCTTGTCCTGTGCGGCCCCGGCAACAACGGCGGCGACGGCTACGTCGCGGCGCGCCTGCTGGCCCGCGCCGGCTGGCCCGTCAGCGTCGCGGCCCTGGCCCCGCCCGCGCCCGGCAGCGACGCCGCCCGCGCCGCCGCCCGCTGGCACGCCCGCCGCCACGGCCCCACCGTCCCGTTCGCGCCCGCCGAGGCCCGCCGCGCCGGCCTGGTGATCGACGCGGTGTTCGGCGCCGGCCTGTCGCGCGACCTCGACCCGCTGGTCGCCGACACCCTGGCCGCCGCCTCGCGCGTGCTCGCAGTCGACGTGCCCAGCGGCCTGGACGGCGCCACCGGCCTGGCGCGCGGCCGGGTGCGCGCCGCCTGGCGCACGGTGACCTTCGTGCGCGCCAAGCCCGGCCACCTGCTGCTGCCCGGCCGCGCGCTGTGCGGCCTGCTGTCTGTGGCCGATATCGGGATGCCCGAAGCCGCCCTGGCCGGGGCGCTGGGCCAGGGTCCGCGCGCCTGGCGCAACGCCCCCGGCCTGTGGCGCGTCCCCGTCCTTGGCGCGGAGGACCACAAGTACACCCGTGGCCACGTCACCGTCCTTGGCGGCGCCGCGATGACCGGGGCCGCGCGTCTCGCCGCCGGGGCCGCGCGTCACGGCGGCGCCGGCCTCGTCACCCTGGCCGCGAGCGGCAGCGCCGACACCTATCGCGCCGGCCCCCCCGGGCTGATCGTCAGCGAGGCGCCTCTGGCCGCCCTGCTGGAGGATGCGCGCCGCAACGCCTGGGTGTGCGGCCCCGGCCTCGGCCATGACGAGGCGGCCCATGCGCTGCCGGTGCTGCTCGCCGCCGGCCGCGAGGTCGTGGTGGACGCCGACGCCCTGGCCGCCTGCGCCGGGCACCCCGATCGCCTGCGCGGCGCCGCGATCCTCACGCCCCATGCCGGCGAGTTCACCCGCGTGTTCGGCCCGCCCGGGCCCGACCGGGTCGCCGCCGTGCGCGCCGCCGCCGCCCTGACGGGCGCCGTGGTGCTGCTCAAGGGCAGCGACACCATTGTCGCCAGCCCCGATGGGCGCGTCGCGATCAACGACAACGCGCCGCCCTGGTTGGCCACTGCTGGCTCGGGCGACGTGCTGGCGGGCCTCGCGGCGTCGCTGCTGGGGCAGGGGATGGCACGCTTCGAGGCCGCCTGCGCCGCGGTCTGGCTGCACGGGCGGGCAGGGGCGCTGGCAGGGCAGGGGATGCTGGCGGAGGACCTGCTCGGGCACGTCGCGGGGGCGCTGGCGGAGGCGAAGCAAGGCCAGG
>CAXSES010000088.1:0-3787 GCA_964236225.1 uncultured Acetobacteraceae bacterium | reverse complement strand
GAGGACCTGCTCGGGCACGTCGCGGGGGCGCTGGCGGAGGCGAAGCAAGGCCAGGCTCTGCCCCTGGACCCCGCCAGGGCGAGCCGCCCTGGATCGGCACAAATAAGCACAGGCCCCCGTCGAGGGTTCCAAGGGCTTGCCCTTGGCGGGGTCCAGGGGCAGAGCCCCTGGCCTTGCTTCCTTGGCCCGGGACCCTCGACTTTCCCGGGTCGACGCCACATTTTGCACAGCAGTTGACGGAGATCGCCCCATGAGTTCCCACCCGACCCAGCCCCGCCCGACCCATCGCTGGGCCACCTACGCCGCGCAGGCCGCGCTGCGCGTGCGCTCCGACGACGAGGACCCGGACGCCCCCGACCCCGACAGCCCCGACGTCCCCGAGCCGCAGGGCCCGGAGAAGAAGGAGCCGGACGACAACAAGACGATGGCCTCGCCGGTCAACGAGCTCGAGCTGCGGCTGTTCAACCAGCGCAAGGTGCTGGTGTTCGGCGCGATCAACGACCGTCTGGCGCGCGACGTCACCGGCCGCCTGCTGGCGCTCGCCGGCGCGTCGGCCGAGCCGATCGACGTCTACATCAACTCCCCCGGCGGCCACGTCGAGAGCGGCGACACCATCCACGACATGATCCGCTTCGTCGACGCCGAGGCGCCGGTGCGCGTGATCGGCACCGGCTGGGTCGCGAGCGCCGGCGCGCTGATCTTCCTCGCCGGGCAGAAGGAGCGGCGCTACTGCCTGCCCAACACGCGCTTCCTGCTGCACCAGCCGATGGGCGGCGTGCGCGGCCCCGCCACCGACATCAAGATCGAGGCGCAGGAGATCGTGAAGATGCGCGAGCGCCTCAACCGCCTGATCGCGCGCGAGACCGGCCAGACCTACGAGAGGATCGTCAAGGACACCGACCGCAACTACTGGATGGGGGCAGAGGAGGCCATCGCCTACGGGATGCTCTCGCGCGTCGTCACCAGCGCCAAGGAGCTCTGAGCGGGCACGACCGCCCGCCCGGGCGGGTCACGGCGAGGCGCCCGGGCCGGCGCCCCGGCCGCCTCGGCCGCGCTGTTGACGGCCCCACCGGCGGCGGGGCACGAAGGCGGCGTTCGTTCGGGGAAAGCCACGCCATGCGCCGCGCCGCCATCCTGCTGACCGCGACCGTGGCCGCGGCCTCGCTCGCCGGCTGCTCGCTGTTCCGCTCCGCCACGCCCACCTACAACGTGTTCTTCGCCGACCGCGCCGCCCGCATCGACGAGGCCGGCCGCACCACTGTCGTCGAGGCGGCGCGCGTGGCCAACGCCCGCCCCCTCGACCCGGTGATCCTCGGCGGCTTCGCCGACACCAAGGGCGTCGACAGCGCCCGCGCCAGGGAACTGGCCCGCCAGCGCGTCGAGGCGGTCTCCGAGGCCCTGACCAGCGTGGGCGTCAACGCCGCCCGCATCAGACGCGCGCCCTACACCGCCGACCCCGAGGCAGGCGCGGGCGTCGCGAGCCGCCGCGTCGAGATCGACATCGGCCACTGAGCGAAAGGAAGGCAAGGTTGAGGCTCTGCCTCAAGCTCCGCCAGGGGGAGCCCCCCTGGACCGGCTTTACTCAGGTCTGGGGTTTCCAAAAGGCTCTGCCGTTTGGCGGGTCTGGGCGTAGCGTGCCAAAGGGTCCGACGACCCGCTTGGGCGTTGGAATGGCGGGCGGAGGGAGAGCCCGGCCCTGCTTCGCGCCCCCTGTCCCCTCCGGCCCGCGCCTGCGATGATGTCTGCATGAGCGCTCCCGCCTTCCAGCCGAGCCCTGCGCGCGACCCGGACTCCGTGCTCGCCCGGGTTTTCGGCTTCCCCGCCTTTCGCGGCCTGCAGCGCGACGCGGTGATGCACGTCACCGGCGGCGGCGACGCCCTGGTGCTGATGCCCACCGGCGGCGGCAAGTCCGTCTGCTACCAGGTGCCCGCTCTGTGCCGCGAGGGCACGGCGGTCGTGATCTCCCCGCTGATCGCGCTGATGGACGACCAGGTCGCGGCCCTGCGCCAGCTCGGCGTCCGCGCCGGCGCCCTGCACTCCGAGCTCGACCCCGACGAGGCGCGCGAGACCTCGCGGGCGCTGGGCGACGGCACGCTCGACCTGCTCTACGTCTCGCCCGAGCGCCTGCTGTCCGGCGCCACGCTCGACCGCCTGTCGCGCATCGAGGTGGCGCTGGTCGCGATCGACGAGGCGCACTGCGTCTCCGCCTGGGGCCACGAGTTCCGCCCCGAGTACCGCGCGCTCGCCGGGCTGCGCCAGCGCTTCCCCGGCGTGCCCCGCGTGGCGCTGACCGCGACGGCGGACCCGCGCACCCGCGCCGACATCCTCGCCAACCTCGACATGACCGACGCGGCGGTGTTCGCGGCGAGCTTCCACCGCGACAACCTGCACATCGCCGCCCACGCCAAGGCGTCCGAGGCCCAGCAGCTCGCTGCCTTCCTCGACCGCCACAAGAGCCAGGCCGGCATCGTCTATTGCGGCAGCCGCAACAAGACCGAGCGCACCGCGGCCCGCCTCGCGCAGGACGGGCGCGTCGCGATCCCGTTCCACGCCGGCCTGTCGCCGATCGAGAAGCGCGCCGGCCTGACCCGGTTTCGCTCCGGCGAGCCTGTGGTGATCTGCGCCACCATCGCGTTCGGCATGGGCATCGACCGCCCCGACGTGCGCTTCGTCGCCCACCTCGACATGCCCGACAGCCCGGAATCCTACTACCAGCAGATCGGCCGCGCCGGGCGCGACGGCGAGCGCGCCGACACCCTGCTGCTCTACGGCGGCGAGGACATCGCGCGCGCGCGGCACTGGCTCGCGCAGTCGCAGGCCCCGGAGCAGCAGCGCACCGTGATGCGCGCGCGCCTGGAGTCGATGATCGGGCTGTCCGAGACCACCGCCTGCCGCACCCGCGCGCTGCTCGGCTGCTTCGGCGAGGCGCTTCCCGCCGATTGCGGCCACTGCGACAACTGCCGCAACCCCGTCAGGCTGTTCGACGGCACCGAGGCGGCGCGCAAGGCGCTGTCGGCGGTGTACAAGACCGGGCAGCGCTTCGGCGCGCTGCACGTCGTCAGCGTGCTGCGCGGCCAGATGACGGACATGGTCGAGCGCTGCGGCCACGACTCGCTGAGCGTGTTCGGCATCGGCCGCGACGACTCCGTGGGCTTCTGGCGCGGCGTGATCCGCCAGCTTCTCGCCCGCGGCGCCCTGCGCAGCGTCAGCCTCGACAACGGCGGCACCACGCTGGCGCTGGACGCCGACACGGCCCGCCCGATCCTTCGGGGCGAGCAGCAGGTCATGCTGCGCGAGGAGGACCTCGCGGCCGACCCGATGCTGGAAGGACGCAAACGCGACCGGCGCCGCGCCGAGCCCGCCTCCGGCCTGGCCGATGGCGAGTCCAGGTCACGGGCCTTCCGGGCGGGCGCGTCGGAGGCGGGCCAGTCGAGCCCGTTCGAGGCGCTGCGTGCCTGGCGGCTGGAGGAGGCGCGCAGCCAGTCGCTGCCGCCCTACATCATCTTCGCCGACACTGTGCTGCGCGACATCGTCGCCGTGCGGCCCACCACGCTCGACGAGATGAGCCGGATCAAGGGCGTCGGGGCGTCGAAGCTGGAACGCTACGGGGCGGACGTGCTGCGCATCCTGGGCGAACACTAGGCGAGGCTGAGGCTCCGCCAGGGAGCCTTGGACTAAGTTGCGCCGGGTCCAGGGGCGGCTCGCCCCCATCTTCAAGCATGGGGCGGGTCTGGGCAGAGCCCTGGCCTTGCCTGCTTCGCGCCGGGAACACACTCCGCCCGCCCGC